>DASTIZ010000044.1:0-7518 GCA_035717045.1 Chitinophagaceae bacterium | reverse complement strand
AGGATTCGCGATCGGGAATCTTAGCGTAGGATTAAATGCCGGTTATTTGTTTGGTAAAAAAGATTATAGCACACGCCGCACATTTATCACTGATACACTGGCGTACAGTGCCTCAAATCATCAAACCAGGACAAATTTCGGAGGAATATTTTTTAATACGGGGGTTCAATACCGCATCGATCTAAGCAAAGACAAGATGAAGTATATCCAGCTTGGCGCATTTGGAAATATCCGCCACGGTCTTAGTACCCGTAGCGATATTATCAGGGAAACTTATGTTCTTGATCAGACTGACGATGCGCAATTGCGTCTTGATAGTGTAACCGAGCAATTGGAAGTAAAAGGCAAATTGACTTACCCTTCAACTTTTGGCGTTGGCATTATCGTTGAACAACTCCCCAGCACTGAAAAACAGGGTTGGCTTTTCGGCGTTGATTATATTGCTAACAATTGGGATGATTATCGTATAAATGGACAGGCAGACCAGGTGCGCAGCAATTGGGAGTTAAAAATCGGTGGTCAACTCAGACCTAAATTGCCAACCCAGAGATCATACAGGAGATTGTTAGCCTACCGGGCCGGGGTGTTCTTTGGCGACGATTATGTCTATCTAAATAATCAAAAACTATCAACCTGGGGTATTACAGCAGGGCTTAGTTTGCCCGTTGCCAATCTAAGAGATCCGGCAGCCGTGTATCGGCCACAATCTGCAATCGTGAATATTTCAGCTGAGTATATAAAAAGAGGAAGCAGTAGCAACCCGATAAATGAAAATCAGTTCAGGCTGTCAATCGGATTTACTTTAATGGATCGCTGGTTCAACAAACGCAAATACGATTAAGAACCCTCAAATCCACGGGAGGCAGAACTTTTGAAATGTCTGCATGATAAGACCCTTTACCATAAAAGCTGATCGGTTAGTCAGGCCCAGGTTTTTTTTGTTGACCCAGCTTATTGCTACTATTGAGCCTTTGTTGCGTCGCACTCTTGTACGTTCTTATCGCTTTTCAGCACTACTTGTACCTCGTTCCTTCGTTCTGCTCGTAATGATGTCCTTGTCCTTCGTCGTCTTGTTCTCCTCCTGTGAAAACGATCCGAAAGTCATAAAAGAATTAACGGAAAAAGTCTATTTGAAAGAAGAAGCAAGAACGGTTGAAAGCTATCTCAGCCAGGGAGGGATGATCAAGGCCAAACTGGTTGCTCCACTGATGTATCGTCACCAACGCGATACGATAATGACCGAGTTTCCCAACACGTTACAGGTAGATTTTTATGCGGACAGTTTGAAAATAGAAAGCTGGTTGTTCGCCAAATACGGTATTTATTACGACAATCTTAATAAAGTTTTTCTTCGCGACAGTGTTATCGTCATCAACATAGAAGGAGATACTTTACGTACTCCCGAACTTTGGTGGGACCAGAACTCCGGAAAATTTTATACCGACAAGCCGGCAAGACTCGACGGCAAAGACAAACACATCACGGGCAACCAGGGACTCGAAGCTACACAGGATCTTAAAATAATTCAATTCAAGTATCCTACCGGTCCTTTCAACGTGAAAGAAGGATCAATGCCGCAATGATTCAAAATGTTCAATGCTCAATGTTGATTGTAGAATAGATCCTACTTTTGAGCTCCATTAAATCTAAAATCTAAAATCTAAAATTGAATAATGGAATACAGACGCATGGGCAAAACCGGCTTACAGCTTAGCTTACTCTCTTACGGCAGTTGGGTCACATTTCATAAACAGCTTGATGATAAAAAGGCCGATGAACTAATGGGGATTGCTTATGACAACGGGGTAAACTTCTTTGATAACGCGGAAGTGTACAGTCGTGGCGAAAGCGAAAAACTGATGGGTCGTGTTTTACAGAATAAGAAATGGGATCGTACATCCTATACGGTTAGCAGTAAAGCATTCTGGGGCTGGCATGGACCGGATAATAAACCAACTCAAAAAGGACTTTCCAGGAAACATCTCGTTGAAGCGTGTCATGAGGCATTGCAACGTATGCAGCTGGATTATCTTGATATTTATTTCTGTCATCGTCCTGATAAGTCCGTTCCAATGGAAGAGGTGGTATGGACGATGAATATTTTAATTCAGCAAGGGAAGATCCTGTACTGGGGAACCAGTGAATGGAGTGCGCAGGAAATCACAGAAGCTCACATGGTGGCAAAAGAAAATCACCTGATCGGCCCCGCGGTTGAACAGCCTGAGTACAATTTGTTCAACCGGCATAAAATGGAAAATGATTTCCTGAAAGTTTTCAGGGACATCGGCATGGGCGCAACGATATGGAGCCCTTTGGCAAGTGGATTGCTGACCGGTAAATACAACGAAGGTGTTCCTGAAGATTCAAGGATCGCGATACCGGGCTTCGAATGGCTGAAAGAGCGGGTAATGGTGAGTGAGAAGATCAATAAGGTAAGAAGACTAAAAACCATTTCGGATAAATTGGGAACCGGTCTTGCCACCTTATCAATCGCCTGGTGTATAAGGAATCCGGATGTGACCACAGCTATACTCGGCGCAACAAAAAAGGAGCAATTGGAACAGAATTTCATGGCACTTGAACTTTATCCAAAGCTTACTGAAGGAGTGTTGAAAGAAATAGATGAGATCATGGGGACAAAACCCGTGCTGCCCGAGCATTAGAGATCCTTCCAGGATCGGGGAGATTGCTTCGTCGTCTCGCCTCAGCCGAGGCTCCTCGCAAAAAAAATCCCCCGGTTCTTAGGCGGAGGATAATTTTTTTCAAGCTCAATTAACCTTAAAGAGTTTCAACGGATACAGGATCTTCGATTTTGGTTTTTCATCAGGCCCTGGATTAAAACGGGTCCCGAATTTTCATAAGAGAAAGTTGATTGATACGGATTTTACTTTGGTTTATCAGGATTATGGATTAAGAACTTCTGGACGGTTTTGGACATTGGATATTGGAAGCAGTATTACCTATCAATCAACTTCTGGTACAAACATAATATCCGTTAACATTCTGCAAAAGAGCAAAACCGCTCCATTTTTTTACTTCATTTTTTACTGTCTCACTCGTAGATTTCCTAAGGAGTTGAACTCAATTTGAAGGTCCTTTGCCTATCTTCATTGCCTAAAACATTGATATGTCATTACATAACAGGACAGCTTTTATCACGGGTGCGAGCCGCGGCATAGGGAAATCTATTGCTTTACGAATTGCTAAAGATGGAGGAAACGTAGTTATAGCAGCAAAATCCGTAGAGGAAAATCCAAAACTGGGCGGAACGATCTTTTCTGCCGCAAAAGAGATCGAAGAAGCAGGTGGTAAAGCTTTGCCTGTACAATGTGATATCCGTTTTGAAGATCAAATTCAAGCTGCCGTAGATAAAGCAGCTGCTCAATTCGGTGGGATCGATATCGTCATTAATAATGCATCTGCAATTTCCTTAACGCCAACTGAACAGACAGAACCAAAACGGTTTGACCTGATGCATGACATCAATGTTAGAGGGACTTTTTTTGTAACAAAAGCATGCATTCCTCATTTAAAGCGATCAACCAATGGACATATCCTCACCTTATCACCGCCAATCAATCTCAACCCCAAATGGTTTGGTGGACATGTTGCCTACACCATGACAAAGTACAGCATGAGTATGATGGCAATTGGCTGGGCTGCTGAGCTGAAGCAATACCGGATTGCAGCCAATGCTCTCTGGCCAAGAACAACTATTGATACGGCTGCAGTAAGAAACTTGTTGGGTGGTGATGCGTTGGCTAAAATGAGTCGTATCCCCGATATTCTTGCTGATGCTGCTTATTACATTGTAAATAAGCCGGCAGCGGATTGTACGGGCAATTGTTTTATTGATGAAGATGTATTGATGAAAGAAGGAATTAGTGACCTTTCCCGCTATAGCGTTGTCCCGGGAGCAAATCTTTACAAAGACCTTTTTGTAGATTGATACTATTCTTCGTCTTTCTTCTCAGGTCTCATCATGGGGAATAAAAGAACATCCTGTATCGAAGGCTGGTTCATTAATAGCATACAAATACGATCGATACCAAAACCGATTCCGGCAGTGGGCGGCATGCCATATTCCAATGCTCTTAAGAAATCATGATCTATAAACATTGCCTCGTGATCACCACGTTCCATCAGCTTTGCCTGTTCTTCAAACCGGTCACGCTGGTCGATAGGATCATTTAATTCACTATAGGCGTTAGCAATTTCTTTACCATTCACTATTAACTCGAATCTTTCCACAAATCCTTCTTTGCTCCTGTGTTTTTTGGTAAGCGGGCTCATCTCTTTAGGGTAATCAATGATGAATGTGGGTTGCACGAAATGTTTTTCACATTTTTCACTGAATATTTCATCGATCAGTTTTCCTTTCCCCATGGTTTTATCCACCTGTACATGCAATTGTTTACACACACTGCGTAAATGTTCTTCACTCATGTTGGTAATATCAAAGCCCGTATGTTCTTTTATTGCATCGGTCATGGTGACACGGCGATAGGGCGCTTTGAAATCTATTTCTTTTTCATCAACAACAACTTTTGTAGTTCCATTTACAGCTATCGCGGCGTTTTCCAAAAGCTGTTCTGTTATTTCCATCATCCACACATAATCTTTATAGGCAACATAAAATTCCAATACTGTAAATTCAGGATTGTGTGTTCTGTCCATCCCCTCATTTCTGAAGTTGCGGCTGAACTCGTATACCCAATCAAATCCGCCAACGATCAGTCTTTTTAGATAGAGCTCATTGGCGATACGCAGATACATGGGGATATCCAGTGCATTGTGATGAGTTGCAAATGGTCTGGCAGCGGCCCCACCGGGAATACTTTGTAAAACAGGCGTGTCAACCTCCAATGCACCACGTTCATTTAAGAATTCGCGGATGGCATTGAATAGTGTTGTTCTTTTGGTAAACACCTCCTTTACATCAGGGTTGATAATAAGATCAACATAACGCTGGCGGTATTTGAATTCAGGATCAGTTACGGCATCAAAAGTTTGCCCTTCTGCCTCTTTAACAATTGGCAGGGGTTTTAGCGCTTTTGCCAGGATCACCAATTCCTTTACATGAACCGAGATTTCACCGGTTTTTGTTTTGAACACATACCCTTTCACACCAATGATATCGCCAATGTCCGTGCATTTTTTCCAGATGATGTCGTAAAGTGTTTTGTCTTCACCGGGGCAAATGTCATCACGTTTAATGTATAATTGTATCCGGCCTGAGGAATCCTGGATCACGGCAAAATTGGCCTTACCCATATCCCGAACGCTCATAATTCGACCGGCAATACAGACATCTTTGAAACTTTCTTTAACATCATCAGTAAAATTCTGTTTGATATTAGCCGCGCTATTATTGACCGGGAAAAGTTCAGCGGGATAGGGGTCAATGCCCATTCCTAAAAGATCACCCAACTTTTCCCTGCGAATTTGTTCTTGCTCTGACAAATGAATGGTCTGCATCCGTAATCTTTATAAAATGAAAATTAAATAAGGTTGCAAAATTACGGGATGCAGACTGCGAAAACAAAAGACAAATCAGGGTCGACTGCACTTGCTCAGTTACTTGCAGGAGCCTTTTCCTGGTTACTTTGCTTTGGCTCTTCTTTCTTTGATTTTCTCACGATTGCCCGTATCAGAAGTGTTGTGAGCAACACGATCCCCACAACACCCAATATGGCAACGACAACTGCAGCGCCTTCTGAACCCGAACACGACAATGAACATGACAGGGCACCAACCCCTATAGCAAGAGCGAATGCTAACAGGACACAAAGAATGATCAATACCACTTTGCCTCCATCCGATGCCGTTTTGTCTTTTTTAATTGCTTTGAGTTGTTGCTTTAATAATTTTTTTCTTTCCTTCAGTTTTAAGGGTTTACCGTTTTCATCTTTTAATGACTTTTTGAATTCCTCCAGTGATTTGTAGGATTTGGTGCTATCTTTTGGAAGTTAAAGTGCATTCACTGCCGATGTAGGAAATACAGAAACAGTAAGTGGCGTAACCTGGCGATTTCCAAAATATACAAACATCATAAATGTTGTTCCAATAAGTATTGCATCACAGGTTTTTCGAAAAACATATATACGATTTCTTTCGATCCTGTCAGTTACCTGTTTTTTACCCGGATAGTTAAGCCATGCTATCCCGAATGTCAAAACTGATAAGGCAATGAACCAGGCAGAAAAGGTCAGATCCAGATCACTAAGCAGCAAACCCGTGATTATTCCGAGTGCGTTCATAACAATAAAAGAAAAGATAATGATGAAGCGGGAAGCCCACTTATGGTCCCTGGCCCAAAATGATAGCTGTTTGAATTTTGACATAAACTGAGTATTAGGTTGTGAATTGATTATTTGGTCAGATCGGCTGCATTAGCCTGTATATTTAAAAACCTGAAATGCGACACAATGGCTTTTCCAAAACTGTAATGAGGATAGTTTACGCGATGCTCAAGACAGTGTTGCTTTATAATTTTTGTCACCTCATAATAATGGTGATGGCATAGCTTGGGAAAAAGATGATGGGCAAGATGAGTGTTCAACCCCCCACTGATCCAATGCAGAACCTTTGAATCCGTACTGCAATCATAGGTGGTGTTCCATTCATGCTGCATCCATGAATTTTGAATGACCCCATTGTCATCGGGCGATACATAATCGGCTCCTTCAACACAGTGGCCTAACACAACAACGGAGGACAATAAAATCCCGGCAGCCATATGGTAAAGTAGAAAACCAACCAGTACCGCGGACAATGGAATGTGTATAATAAAGGCAGGCACGATGAGCATATAGAAAATATATAATGATTTGAAAAAAACGAGCTTTACCCATTCCTGCCAAGGATGTTTTATGTCGTTATGATTTGCCATTGTTTTCCTGAAAAACATATTGAGATCAAGAAAAAACACCCAAAAGATTGAATACACCAGGTACAAAAGCGGCACATATAAAACCTGGAACCTGTGAATTAAATATTTCTTTTGATACGGGCTGATCCGCATCAGCGGAATATTGTCGATCAATATATCTCCCCCTGCAACATTGGTAAAAGCGTGGTGCTGCATATTGTGACGGATATTCCATATATAAGAATTCATTCCTACAATATCGCCGAGGTAAGCGGCAGCCCGGTTATATTTCGGATTTTTAAAGAGGACGTTATGTGATGCATCGTGTACAATATTAAATACGATCATCACGGCAGATATTCCCATTAATATTACGAGTAATATGGAGAGATAAGGTTTTAGGTGAATGGTAAGGAGGGCTGTATAGGAACCCGCATACAGTGCGAACAGCAGGACGCCTTTGAAGTAAATACTGGCATTGCCAAACCTGTTGCCATTGTTTTTGGCGATATAGTTCTCTACTTTCTTAACGAGCACAGTAAAAAAGTCAGAATTATTTTTTGATTTGAATTTCATAAAGAAAAATTTTTCAGGCAATGAGTTTTTGTTTTGGATGGCCGAAATAGACCGCTTTTACATTTTCACTG
>DASTIZ010000043.1:0-5422 GCA_035717045.1 Chitinophagaceae bacterium | reverse complement strand
TATCGCAATGAGATTTTTTCGCCTGCTGCGTGTGACAGAATTATGCGGAGTCTTGGTAGAAATTATTGGGACGTAAATGAGGCTATTTCTCAGATACCGCCATATATTGAAGTGTTTAGCAAGAACGGGTGTGTGAATGCAAGTCGCAGCGAAGTTCTATTGGTAAATGCACCTCACAATCCTTATATCTTTTGCATTTTTACAAAGAACAACAAGGACACAAAATGGAGTCATGCGAATGAAGCATGGACAATGGCCAGGAGGATTTCATTCATGCTTTGGAGATATTTTGAGCCTAAAGACAAATGGGAGCCGCCGGCGAGATGATTATTTCAGCAACTGATATACTATCAAACTCATCACATACGCCAATCCTGTCATATAGATCAATTGAATGATCGGCCACTTCCAGCTTTTTGTTTCTCTTTTTACAACCGCAAGTGTGCTCATGCATTGCATGGCAAATACATAAAATATCATTAATGATAATCCTGTCGCGAGTGTATACACGGGTGTGCCGTCATCCTTCCTGGCCGCTTTCATTTTATCACGTAATCTTAATTCGCCTTCATCCTGGTCGCCAACGCTGTACAATGTCGCCATTGTACCTACAAAAACTTCTCTTGCCGCAAATGATGTGATCAGCGCAATGCCAATTTTCCAATCATAGCCGAGCGGAGTAATCACCGGCTCAATTGACTTTCCTAAAATCCCGGCATAAGAATTTTCCAGCTTTGCTGAGCTTTGTTCTTTATCGAGTTGCGCAACGTTTGCATTTGGATACTGCTTCAATTGTTCATAATGCAGGGCTACTTCGTTCATTCTGTTTCCGGGACCGAAGGAACTCAATGCCCAGAGGATCAAACTGATTATCATGATAATTTTACCGGCATCAAACAAAAAGATCTTTGCTTTATTGACCATTGTTTGCGCTACATTTCCCCAGCGTGGTGAGCGATAAGTCGGCAATTCAAGAATAAAAAAACTTTTCTCTTTTATTCTAATAAACCATCTCGCAATCCAGGCAACCGCAAGCGCCATCAACAACCCCAGCAAATAGAGTCCCATCATAACAAGCCCCTGCACGCTTAGAAACCCCAACAAATAATTATTTGGAATAACCAATCCTATCAGGATCGTAAACACTGGCAATCTCGCCGAACAACTCATCAAAGGGGTGATCAAAATGGTAAGCAATCTTTCTTTCCTGTTCTCAATGCTCCGTGCGCTCATAATGGCAGGCACGGCACAGGCAAACCCGCTGATCATCGGCATCACGCTTTTCCCATTTAATCCAACGCTTCGCATTAGCCTGTCTGAAAGAAAGCTGATACGGGCCATATAGCCGCTGTCTTCAAGAATAGTGATCAGCCCAAATAAGATCATGATCTGGGGAATAAAAACAAGTATGCCGCTTAATCCCGCTATCACACCATTGATGATAAGATCACTCCACCAGGTTGCGGGCAATGAATTTGATAAGAATGAACTGAATTTTGCAAAACCCAACTCGATCCAATCCATTGGATACTGCGCTATCAGGAACACTGATTGAAATAGTAAGAACAGAACAGCCAGCAAGATCAAATAACCCCAGCGGCGATGAAGAAGTATGTTATCGAGCTTATCAGTTAACAGGGTTCTTTGCAAAGGATCGGGCTCAACCACTGTTTGCTGCATTATCGTTTTGATACGGGCATAGCGGTCGGTTATTTCCTCAGCCTGGGATACGGTTTTGTTTAAAGGAATGTCCTTGATCGACTCCTCCACTATTTTTTTTACGGAAGACGTTATCGGGAGCTCCTTATAATTAAAAGCAAGATGTAAGGCTTTATAATCGCTAAGCTGCGGTAACTTTTCTTTTATGGCCTGCACCGTGCCCCGGCCCCACTGAGCGCCGGGAACAAAATTCCTGATTGTATTTGGCGTAAGAATGGCTGATACCTGAGACAATGTTTTTTTTAATTGAGCAATTCCTTTGTTTTTCCTGGGATTGACGGGAATAACCGGAACACCGAGTTCCCGTTCTAATCCAGCTACATCGATCTCCACTCCCTTTTTTCTTGCGAGGTCCATCATGGTAAGAACCACGACCGTGGGAAATTTCAGATCGATGATCTGTGAGGCAAATAAAAGATTTCTTTTCAGATTCGAGGCGTCAACGATCACCACCAAAATATCGGGATGTTCTTTATGATCCTCATCCAACAAAACATCGTATGTCACCTGCTCATCGTGTCGTCTCGGATAAAGGCTATAGGTTCCGGGCAGATCCAGAAATTCTGCCCAAAGTCCTTCATCGATCCTGGCCACTCCTAGTTTCAATTCAACAGTCACACCCGGAAAATTGCTAACCTTTTGGTTCAATCCTGTCAAACAGTTAAACAATGAACTTTTGCCGCTGTTAGGATTACCCACCAGGCCGATATGTAAATTTTTTCCTCCCACGATAACCTGCAAATGTAAAAGCCTGGCCCTGTTGCCATTTACGAAATCGGGTTTTTGAAGGCTGATTTCCATCAGGATGCCGCCTTTAACACTTTTCTCGTCGATCGCCCCCTTTTGTTATACCAAAGATTGAATCGTTGGGCGAATAAGGAGTTTCTTAAAATTGACCACTGACGATTGCCCATTGACGACATTCAATAACTTTGCAGCAATTAATTTCAAATTCTTATGAATAGCATCCGTGCAGTATTTTTATTTATTTCGTTTTTTCTTGTCCAGGTTTCTTTCGGGCAAAAAAAGAAGTCACCCAAATTAAGTAAGGCTGATAATTTAACTGTAACAAATCTGCGGGCACATATCGGTTACCTCGCTGCCGATAAATTGGAAGGAAGAAGGGCGGGAACCAATGGCGAGAAACTGGCCGGCGAATACATAACTCAAAAATTTCAGGAGGTTGGTTTGCAGCCAAAAGGTACGGAAGGCTTTTTTCAATCGTTCGAGATTTATGACGGTAAACAAATAAATACAGCTACACATTTTAACATTAACGAGAATATGCTGGTTGCAGAAAAAGATTTTTTCCCGTTTCCTTTTTCGCAAAATATCAGCATTGAAGCGTTGCCATCAGTCGCTATACAGGAAGCAGATATGCCCTGGTTTTATGACCTGAAGGAACCACTTGAAGAGAATAAAAACAATCCACATTTTGATCTGACCGACTATATTCGCAACAATGCAAAGAAAGCAAAAAGTCGTGGCGCGTCAGCTGTCATTCTTTATAACAGTTCTGACATTGACGATAAACTAAAATTCGACAGCAAAGACAGAACAGAAAAACTCGATATACCCGTCGTTTACGTTTCCAAAGTTGCCGCAAAAAAATATTTCACGGATCAAACGGCTACCCTTGATATAAAATTGAAAGTGGATATTGGCGAGAAAAAAAGAACCGGTCGCAATGTTGTCGGTTTTCTTGATAACGGCGCTGCGCGAACCGTAATCCTGGGTGCCCATTATGACCATCTCGGGTATGGTGAGGATAATAATTCAATGCTTCGTACGGGAGAAAAGGCAATTCACAATGGTGCTGATGACAATGCAAGCGGTACAGCAGCATTGATAGAACTGGCCAGAATTCTAAAGGCATCCAAACAAAAAAATAATAACTACCTGTTTATAGCCTTTTCTGCTGAAGAGCTTGGATTGAACGGTTCAAAATTTTTTACTGAGAAACCAACGATCGATTTCAGTAACGTCAATTACATGATCAATATGGACATGGTGGGAAGACTGAACGATAGCAACAATACCGTTACAATCGGCGGCTATGGTACATCTCCACAATGGAGTTTATTAATCGATCCGGGCAATAAAAAAAATCCATTTGTAATCCGGATTGACAGTAGCGGCACCGGTCCAAGCGATCATACCTCTTTTTACCGAAAAGACATACCCGTACTATTTTTCTTTACGGGTTTACACACCGATTATCATAAGCCCAGTGATGATGCTGATAAGGTCAATTATCCCGGGGCAACCAGGATCATAAACTACATTTATTCAATTGTGACTTCTCCAATCACCTCAGGCCAGAAACTTGCATTCACAAAAACAAGGGAAGCGCAAACAACGTCATCGCTGCGAAGCGGTGGAGTTACCATGGGGATTATGCCTGACTATACTTTCTCCGGTGCCGGGATTCGTTGTGATGGAGTAACGGATGGAAGACCGGCACAAAAGGCAGGGTTAAAAGCGGGGGATATCATTTTAAAGGTCGGCGATTATGCTGTCAGTTCAATGGATAGCTATATGCAAACCCTTGGAAAATTCCAGAAAGGCGACAAGGCAAAGGTGAAGTTTAAACGAGGTAATGAAGAAATGGAAACCGAGGTACAGTTTTGACCAGTAACAAAGAACCAAACCACCATTGTGAGTAAACTTATTTTAGACACCCAGGATATCACTGATGGTTTCTTTGAAGACACCCGTCTTCTTGGCATAATGGCACCAATGAAAGACTACCAGTTTTGCTGGCAGATAAACAATATGCTTGGTGTCGATTTTCGGGTGAATAACGATATCGAGATCCAGTTAAAGAAAAAAAACAGGAATTATTTCTTCAGTTTGTTTGAATACCGGGAGCCCGCTACTTCCCTGGAGCATTATATCTACAATAATCAATTTGACGGCGAATACCTGTTGCCGGAATTCAAACATCTTGATTTTCTATGGTTGATGAAGGGAGATCTTGTGACTGATGAGATGCTGCATAGGCAAACAGAAAGTATTCGTTCAATAAGTGGCGTACAACTTGTAGTGGAGTTGACGAATGAGAAGATCAGGCATAAAGAACACCTGATTTTTTAATGTGCCGATATGCCAATAATGCAAATGTGCTAATGAAAACTGCGGAGTAGGGGATCAATTTGCAAATTGGCTCATTGGCAAATTTGCACACTAAAAAACTAATTGTATGTGGCAGGAATTAGAAAGTAAGCTCTACAAGAAATTTGTCTTTAAAAACTTCAGCGAAGCGTTTGCTTTTATGACGCGCGTTGCGATCGAAGCGGAGAAAATGGATCATCATCCCACCTGGACCAATACATGGAACACGGTTGAGATTTGGTTGAATACGCACAGTGCCGGCAATATTGTAACGGACAAGGACAGGGAATTGTCAAAGAAGATAGATGCATTATAACGCCGTACATTCGTGGGATCCGATTAAATCGGGGTAGCACGAATACCAGAAACATGCAGATAACTGATACGATTCTTATGATCCGGCCGGCAGCTTTTGGGCCCAATGAAGAAACGGCTTCTACGAACTTTTTTCAGTCCTCATCGGCTAATATAAACCTGGAGGAGCTTCAACAAACAGCCTTGAGCGAGTTTGATGAGATGGTTGAGTTATTGAAAAGACAGGATATAAATGTTTTGGTGATCGAGGATACCCCGGCCCCGGCAAAACCTT
>DASTIZ010000042.1:0-4593 GCA_035717045.1 Chitinophagaceae bacterium | reverse complement strand
TCTTATGTATTGCAGGAAAAAGATCTGAACCAAGTGATCGGGATCGCGGGCCTAGATTATCCTATTGATTGGCCCGGGCCCGAAATTCAGTGGGGACTGGCCCGCAAATTCTGGGGCAAAGGATACGCCAGCGAGGCCGCCAGAGCAGTAAAACAAATGGCAGCAAGTCATCTTCCTGATCTGTCACTGATCAGTGTTATTCATCCGCAAAATCATAATTCAATTAACCTGGCAAAATCATTAGGCGCATACTTCGAAAGAGAATACTATTTCAGAGATGATAACTGGTATATTTTCCGGCATGTTTGAATTATTGCCCCTATAAATGGTTCAAAAATTGCATTCAGGATGGAGACATCGATCCACAATGAAGAAAGTATTCATGATCTTTAATATCGTTTATCTCTGTAGCTCCTGCGATGGATCCAGTCCGGGTGGTGGGCAAACAACATCTGCACCGGATCCAGCCAGCACCAGCAGCAGTCCCATTGTTAATGTGCCAGACGATACAAGTCTATATAGCATCCATTTGTCCGAAAACTCAACTCTCTCCTTACAACAATGGGACAGCACGATTGATCTGCAGTCCCAGCTCGGAAAGCCGCTTAAACAAAAAATCCGGGAGCTTGACCGTAATTCCGATACTTTTTCAGGCTCTTTTATAAAAGACCTGGAATACGATGGGTTGAAGCTTCAATTATTTTCTCCGCCGCAAAATGGGAAAACGTATTGGATACAGCAGATCATTCTTACCAACACTAAGTACAAAACGACTAAAGGCATAACCATCGGAGATGAATGGGAGCACGTAAGACGAGCCTATCCTTCGATCCAAAAATTTCCCGGAGTGAATGAGAACATGTATTATGTTGCGGATGCCGGTTACGAAAAGAGCATTGAAATGGAGTTTGAAAATAATAAGTTGAAAAAGTTACGAATGTATTATACAATCAACTAAATTATTTGCAGGTATCAGTCACTTGTAAGCTTAGATGGCTGCAAGTTATCGGCGTTTCCATATGACAAAATGAAAGTGATTGATTATTCACATTATTTACAATAACTTTAGTCTATTGCCCTTTTATACGTAAATGGAGATCATGAAAAAAAGAAAAATATTTAAATTCATTTTGGGACTGAGCAGTTCTATTCTTGCCGCTGCAATTATGATAATATTTACACCGGGGCATTCATGGACAGAATTTGCGGGCTGGGTTATTTTTATGGTCGCCATACAAACCCCATGGATGTTCTTTACGACCAGGAAAAATTATAATTGCGTCAATTGGTTTAAAAAGAAAAATGCGTAATTGAGTTTTCGGGCAGTTGATTCATTAAGATGTCTCATGATTGCCGACACCACAGGCTTCAAATCGGATAGCCTCGTTTAAATTGTACTAAATAGCTGATGCTTTGCAACGTTCCCCGTTTGAAATCAATCCTGACTACATTTTGTCACGGAATTCGGGAGAGTGATGTAATACTTGAGGATTGGCTTACCTGTAGTTTTATATTCGAAAAAAAAAGCTTTATGAACCATGTTAAATTTCTGACAGCTACCCTACTCTTTTATTTTATTATTGACCACTCCTGTTCTCAACCCTCGGGCTTTTCAGGAAATGTGAGTTTTGCTGCCACAACACCCTGCAACGAAGAGGTCAAACAAATGCTGAATATTCCAGGCGGTGTCAATTGTGAAATGATGAAGTGGAGCCTTTCACTGTACCGGGATGATAAAAATGTCCCTTCAGCTTTTGATCTTACTTACAAGTATGGATCTCCCAAACAAGGAACCAAAGGATTTCGCGAAGGTGAGAAAACTACCGTATTAAAAGGTCAATGGGCAATCAGGAAAGCTAAGATCGCCGGGTCCGATAAGAATGTGATCACACTTACGCCGGGTAACGCATCAGGTAGCCTGTCATTTTTGCAAGCCAGTGAAAACCTTCTTCACTTGCTCAAAGAAGATGGTACTCCAATGGTCGGAGATGCAGCATGGAGCTACACATTGAACAACACGAATCCGGTGTTTATCTCAACGGGACCCTTTCTCGCAAAAGAGCTTCCGTCAACAGGAATTATTTCCGAGACCGATACAGTTGCTGTATTTGTCGGAAGAACCCCTTGTAGTGAGTCTCTGAGAAAATTGAATAATATTACAGCTGAAGGTTGTCAGCTTATAAAATGCAGGCTTATTCTTTTGCAGGATAAAAAAACACAATCTCCCTTGAATTTTGTTATCCAAACCATCTATGTCGGTATGGGAGACAACAAATACAGTGTTACGGGTAGATGGAAGGTGATGCAAGGTATCACGACCGATCCCACAGCGATCATTTACCAGTTGCTGCCTGATTCACCGCAGCCGGGGAATGAATTACTATTGCTTACATGCGGTGATCATATCCTTTTCTTTTTAGACAAGAATTCGCAACTTCTTGTAGGAAATGATTATTGCAGCTATACCCTGAACAGGGAGAAATAGTGTATGATGAACGTGTTTCTTACATTGACAATACAACCCTTTCTCCGGTAAGAATCATATCTTTAAAGACAATCATTAGTTATGGCTTCGAAAAACATAGGGCTCTTTTTATTATATCTTTTCTTTTTTGTAAGCTGCAACCAGGGTGAAAAACACGAGGCCACAAATACCGAAGATGGGATTCGCATTGCATCGATGACAGACGCGGGAATGGACTCATCAGTTCTGAACAGGATCGATACAGCCATCACAAACGGCACTTATCCGAATATTCACAGTTTGCTGATCGCAAGAAATAATGAGCTTGTGTATGAAAAATACTGGCCGGGCAAAGATCAGAGTTGGGGAATTGATCTTGGTGTCAGGCAACATTCGAAAGACAGTCTGCATGATATCCGTAGCATTTCGAAAAGCGTAGTCTCCGCATGCATCGGTATCGCCATACAACAGGGAAAAATAAAAAATGTGGAACAGAAAGTTTTTGACTTTTTTCCTGAATATTCAAAACTCGATACGGGATTGATATCATCGTTGACAATAAAACATCTGTTAACGATGAGCTCCGGTTTAAAGTGGAATGAAGAAGTCCCCTACGATAACCCCGAAAACAGTGAAATAAAAATGACTCGTAGTTCAAACGTCGTGGAGTATGTATTAAGCCAACCCATGGATTTTCCACCGGGAAAAGTGTGGAAGTATAACGGGGGCACTACCCAATTGCTGGCTGCCATCGTTGAGAAAACAACGGGAAAAAAAGTAGATCAATTTGCTAATGAATATCTTTTCCGGCCATTGGGAATTGAGAAATTTGAATGGATAAAATACCCTGGCACGGACATGCCTGCTGCTGCTTCTGCGCTCAGGCTCACTGCAAGGGATCTTTTGAAATTTGGTCTGTTGTATCACAATAACGGTAAATGGAATGATAAAAATATTTTGCCTGCGAAATGGATCGAAGAATCTTTTCAATCATATGTACAACGACCTGGCGGAGGGGGTTATGGATACCAATTCTGGACATGGAATGATACGCTCAATACCAGGCCAATCGCTTTTGTTGCCTGTATCGGCAACGGTGATCAAAGAATATTCTTTGATAACGCTCACGATCTTGTGATTGTAACAAATGCAGGAAATTACAACAAATGGGATATAGAAAAAGATGCTTATGCTTTGATAAGGGATCATGTTTACCCTGCGATCAGAAAATAAATGTGTATCGGGTAAAGCTCTCACCAACGTCGATTTTGATCATTATCACTACTATTCGTTGTTTCTGGCTATTATACTAAGATTTTTTTTCCTACCAGAGAAATCCGTTTTATGGCAGAAACATGCATTTACAGCAAATTAATGAGATATTATTGCAATTCTATTATTTAATACTTTTGCCTGCTTAATTATCCAGACTTTGAAACGAAGTAGATTGCTAATATCATGTGGCTGGTTTAGTGTTCTTATTTTATCTGCGTCGTGTAAACAACCTGCGGAGAAAAAGGAATCATGGGCAGTGGTCCTGAATTTTTTTTCGCCTGATACCAATTACTATCTGGGAGTCAAAAAATTTCCGTTTCCGGACACTTTTCAATTTGCCCCGCTCGACAGTTTTTTTACAAATGCAAATAGAAGACCGATCATCAGTGATTCGACAATTATATTCTTCGAAAATTACAGGATAAATGGACAGAAAATGTGCTGCAGGGAAGATACTCTCGAATTATTTACTGATACGATTAACGGAAAAAAATACCTGTTCGCGATCGGCGAGTATGTCGCAGTGTTTATCAGTGATACCAGCTTCGCGGGTGATTTGCGGGCAAGAAAGATTGATTCACCAATTCTTTTGTGGAATGTGCAGCTGAACACACCCTACCCGCCTGAAAGGTTTAAGGTAGAATACGAAAAACTCGGCGCCCGGTTTGTTAAACTGGATGAAAGAATAGATGAGATTTACCGCCAAAAATGGGGTGACGGTGATTCAATACTTGTAGAAACAATACAATTTAACAATTCAAGGGACCGGGTCGTTACACAAGTTTATAAAGATATGAACGAACACGAAGTGGATTCAATCATTCAATATTTCAGAACAAAGTTTCCCCGGCTGG
>DASTIZ010000041.1:0-8738 GCA_035717045.1 Chitinophagaceae bacterium | reverse complement strand
AGCATAATCCTCTGTTGACGCAGGGTGCCAATACAGTGATTGATCTCCTGTTAAAAAAATTTGTGCTTGCTAAATCCGGATGGGTGACTAAAATGCTCGTGCCATTTTTTGTAAAGAATTATTCCTCACATATTATCGCGGACAATAAAAATACTATTGTAAATAAGGTAGCTTCCGTTTTCAGCCATAAAAGTGGAAACGCAAAACCAACCTCACCTGCCCGGGGTAGGGAAAATTGATTAACTTACTTTCAGTACGCGGGGTTTGGCAATAAAGAGCGGGGCACAGTTACTTCATATATTTTCATATGCAAAACTTTAATGACAGGGTAAGGCAATTGCTGCTATTGTCCCTGATCATCTTGCTTATCTACCTTTCCCTCAGAGAATTGAGATTATTCATGCCGGGACTGCTGGGCGCCATTACTCTTTATATCCTGAGCCGGGCTAATTATTTTCAACTTGTGTTTACGAGAAAATGGAAAAAAGGGAACGCCGCTTTTTTATTCATTATTTTTTATTTGCTGATCCTGGGTGTACCTGTCTTTGCAGCCGTCGCATTGCTTAGTCCTAAGATAAGCAGCGTATTCAGCGATCCAACCGCCGTTATCAATAATATAAAACAGGCGGTAATGCAGGTGCAGGCAAAAGCCGGTGTTGCAATTGTTACAGAGAAGTCGCTCACAAGTTCACTTGATCAAACAATCAATTTTATTCCTTCCTTACTGAATAGCACATTGAACCTCCTTTCCAATCTTATCACCATGCTGTTCTTTCTATATTATTTATTGTATCATGGCCGTGAAGTAGAAATGACCTTGTTTAGAATAATACCGTTGAAAGATGCCAACACGTCTATGCTGGCCTCGGAGACAAAAAAAATGGTGAAAGCAAATGCGATCGGGATCCCGCTGATCTCAATCATACAGGGATTAGTAGCCACGCTTGGTTATTTTATCTTTGGGGTAAAAGAATTTGCGCTATGGGGATTCTTTACCGGTGTGTTTGCATTTTTCCCGGTCATCGGTACAATGGTCGTTTGGGTGCCGCTAGTAATTTACATGTATGTAAGTGGCGAGACATGGAATGCAACAGGCCTGATGTTCTACAGTTTGCTGGTTACCGGAAATATTGACTACGTGGCAAGGGTCACCATCATGAAAAAGATGGGAAATGTGCATCCGGTGATCACTGTATTGGGTGTGTTGATCGGTCTGGGACTTTTTGGTTTTATTGGTTTGATATTCGGACCCTTGCTGGTAAGTTATATTGTTGTTCTTTTCAGGATCTACCTGAATGAATTTACCCATCAACCACTTGATGAAAAAAAACCAGATGAAAGTGCGGTAATAAATAAAGAACCAAAAACTTAGTTTTCCGGCATTCTTAGGAACTTTGATCAATAGCCGGATCTATGGTTCGCAAATCATGATAATGAAATTTCTTACCCCCATATTTTTTGTCTTGCCTTTGTCCCTGTGCTCACAGGATATCACCGGCGTGTGGACGGGCTATATAAAAACTCCCGGCAGCGAGCTTGAATACGAACTGGCAATCAGTGGCGGCGATAAAAGGCTTAACGGGTATTCTCTGATTATTTACCCCAAGGATGGTATTGAGAATATTGGAATAAAAACGGCTAAGATCAGGCAAGGGAAGAAAGAAGTATTCTTTGAAGATGGAGAACTCGTGTATGATAATTTCACTACGCAGCCAAGAAGAGTTAAGTTGTTTGGCAATTTGTCGCTGAAAACCAGGGACACATTAATGATCCTGCATGGAGAATTTGGAACGCGGTCACTGGATTTCAGAGATCCGAGGACCTATTTTGGAGAGGTTTACCTCCAGAAAACATCGCGCCCGCTGTCTTCAAAAATGCTGATCACGATGGACGAGATAAACCTAAAACACAATCTTTCTTTCGTAAGGCCGAAACAGATAAAGCGGGTTAGACAACCAACAAATACGAATCCAAGAACAGGAAAGACCGTGCCTGCGAGCGTCATAACGCCGCCACTAAAACCAAATGAAAGAAAAATTGAAACGATCAGTGAAATACTTTTCACCGGCGACAGCTTATTGTTGAGTGTTTTTGATAATGGAACCATTGATGGCGATACGATCAGCATGGCCTTAAATGGAAGGATCATTGTTGACAAAGTAAAGCTTACTACCAGGGCGTTTAGAACCGCGATCCCATCGGCGTTAAAACCAGGTGATTCGCTTATACTGGTTATGCATGCCGAAAGCCTGGGTTTGATCCCTCCAAACACTGGCTTATTAGTTATTGAAGATGGAACAGTCCGACACGAGATTCGGTTTGAAGGCGATCTACAGCGGAGTTCAGCAATTATCCTCAGGAAGAGAAAATCTCAAAACTGAGTTACGCTGTTGCGTGCCCATATCTTTTCGTAAGTCAGGATTCAAAACTCTTCTACACCAGGCTGCCTCAGCTTCCAATTCGTTTTTGCTTTTTCTTCATCAACAATTTTCTTTACGTCCGTCAAGAGTTTCTTTGCATCATAAACGATCCCATCTTTGATAGTGTATTTTATCCCGCCGACTCTCACGGGCTTATTTTGATCATTTAGTTTGATTGCGCCGGTACCATATAATACCTGCAAATTCTCCAGCGGGTTTACTTCGATGATCACCATATCGGCCAGTTTACCTGCTTCTACCGATCCAAGGTCTTTGTGAGCACCTAATGCCTGCGCACCATACAAGGTTGCAGAACGGATCACTTCCAGCGGATGAAAACCCGCTTCACGAAGTAATTCCAGTTCTCTTATGTAGCCAAAACCATACGTTTGATAAATATAACCATTGTCACTTCCTGTGGTTACTCGTCCGCCACGGTTCTTATATTCATTGATAAAAGTCATCCACAATTTGTAATTCTCTTTCCATGCAACCTCCTGCTCGGTTCCCCAATTGAACCAATATGAACCGTGTGAATTTCGATTGGGTTCATAGAATTTCCACAACGACGGCAATGTATAATCTTCATGCCATTCAGCTCTTCTTGCCCGCATCAGGTCACGGCTTGCATCATAAATATTAAGGGTTGGATCAAGAGTAAAATCCAGTGTTATAAGTTCATTCATCACCGTGTTCCATTTTTCGCTGTAGGGAGGCGCCGCCTGCTTCCATAACTTACCCGCTTCTTCAAACCGGTTTTGTTCGTTATTGTAATTATAATTCAAAGGGTAGTTTTGAATCGTTTTATCAGTAAACAATGCTTCCGGCAGTCCGTACCAATGTTCCATTGACGTCATCCCGACCCTGGCTGAATGCAAAACATTCCATTGCGCCACACTCATCTGTGCATGATGACAGGTTGATCGCAATCCCAGTTTCTTATTCTCACGAATAGCAGCATCCATGATTTGGGGGGCCGCCCCAAAAAACTTTATCCCGTCAGCGCCTTTCTTTGCATTTTCCTTTACCCATTCAATGGCCAGTTCAGGAGTAGTGATGGGCTGTTTAGCACCCTGTCCAAATGAAGTATACGCAAAGATCCGTGGTGCGGTGATCTTATTTTCATTGCTTAGTTTTTTTTCTTCCAATACCCAATCGAGGCCATTACTACAACCTGGATCACGGATTGTGGTAATGCCATGCGCTAACCACAATTTAAAAACATATTCGGCCGGTGTGCCTTGTTCAGTTCCACCTATATGACCATGCATGTCGATAAAACCCGGAAGCAAAAACATCCCTTCACAATTCAATTCTTTTCCACCTTCCTTTAGTTTTGGTCTTCTTTCATTATTGATCGGCAAACCTGGATTTCCTACACTGGCAATTCGAACAATGCGATTTTTCTCTACAACAATATCGACGGGACCAACAGGCGGTGCTCCGGTACTATTAATCAGTGTAACGCCCCGGATGATCAATTGGGTCCACGGACCCTCACCCTCTTTTGCTTCAGGTGCTTTTTTTATTTGTGCATGTAAATAAAAACAAGTGAAAAATGCCAGCAGCATTGATAAAGACGTTCTCATAATAATAGATTGGTGAAAGAAAATTACAGAGGTTTTACCAGATGGATCGAAAAAATATACCGGCGGCTATGTTGATATGGGAACAAAACCGTCAATTGAGCCGTCAATCATCTTCCTCTTTGTATTTTTTAGGGAAATACTTTTTCATCATATTCTTAAATGCCGGGTACTTGCGGATACTTTCAAGGTCGGATTCAACCATGATAAACTCATAAGCGGTATAACCTCTTTGCAAAGCCTGTTCGAGATACCGAAGCGCGTCTTCAGCCTTATTATTCATTGCGTAGCTCTGTGCCAGGTAATAATAAGGCAGGTTATCCTTTGGATTTATCAATGCCGCTTTTTTAAAATATACTATGGCTGAATCATATTGCTTTTGATCATGATAAGCAACTCCAAGATTTATGCTGGCTGTGTAATATCCAGGGTCGAGAGCTATTGATCTTTTATACATTGAAATTGCGGAATCAAGATGCTGCAGATTGGCAAACACGGTTCCTAAATTGTAATAACCAACCGGGTTCTTTGGATCAAACCTGATGGCATCATTATACCACCTGGCCGCTGAATCGAATCTTTCTGACAGAAAATAAAGCCGCCCTAAGTTGTTAAACATGAACGAACCTGCCACTCCCTTCTGCAACGACCGGGTATAATAATAGATTGCCGAGTCAACTTCATTAGTTTGCTTGAACACCAACTCGAGATTGGACAGTGCCTGCGCGTTTTCGGGATGCATTTCCAAAAGATTTCTGAAATAATATTTGGCGCTCTCGTAATCTTTCTTTTCAAACATCAATCTCCCAATGTTGTTTTGTGCCGATGCAAGATCCTTCTTAATATCCAATGCCTTCGTATAATATCTCATTGCCGAGTCGGGCATTTTCATTTTATGAAAGACCAGGCCCAGGTTATTGGCTGCATAAGGATTTTCAGGACTTACCTGGATCACGCGTTTAAAAAATTGTGAGGCCGAATCAAGCCTATTAGTGCTGTAATACGCAAGACCAAGATTATTCAGCATGATGCTATTGTCCGGGTTTAGTTCAAGACCCTTTCTGTAATAATAAAAGGCAGAGTCATAGTTATTCATATCCGTAAACATCAACCCAAGCTGGTTGAAGCCACGGAAATTTTTGCTATTCAGGTCAAGTGCTTTGCGATAATAAAATTTAGCGGAATCATACTGTTTTGTTTGTGAATATAACCTTCCCAGGTTTATAAAAGGCGCATCGTAACCAGGATCATAAATAGCAGCCTGTACATAATAGGCACGGGCGGAATCGATCTGGTTCAGATCCTGGTAAAACTGCCCCAGATAATTTGCTGTGATGAGCCTGTCGGGATAATTCTTCAGCGCTTTCTGATAATAAGTGCGGGCCGAATCAAACATGCGCATGTCGGTAAATACCCGGCTGATGCCATTGTAAGCGTTGAAAAAAGTTGAATCGTATGCCAGGCTTCTTCTGAAATAGATCAGTGCCTGGTCAAATTGTCTTGATTCACGCAGCAACCAGCCCATATTGTTGTTAGCAGGCGGGTTGCGCGGATCAAGCCGTAATGCTCTTTCATAATAGGCTCTTGCCGAATCAAATTTTCTTTGCTGAAAATAAAAATGCCCAAGGTCTACGTAAGCGTCGGCTCTTGAATCATCAACCGACAAAGCTTTTCTAAAGTAAACGAGGGCGGAATCAGGCTTGTTCTTCT
This sequence comes from Chitinophagaceae bacterium, assembly GCA_035717045.1. Lineage (GTDB taxonomy): Bacteria > Bacteroidota > Bacteroidia > Chitinophagales > Chitinophagaceae > VBAS01. The sequence continues at coordinate 3,022 of DASTIZ010000041.1, read as the reverse complement.
TTGAGTATGCATTGGCAATATTCATGTAAGGATATCGCCAGAGTGGCGCCTGTGCTGCCGCCAATCTTCCAAAGTAAATGGCACTGTCTGGTTTGTTATTATCCAACTGTAACGAAGAAAGTGTGTTCAAAATGTATGCAGCGGTGGGGTCGGCTTTGTATGCCTGCATCGCGTCCTGGATCGCCATACGGAGCCCGATTGTACTGGCCCCGCGATCAAAATAGCCCTGTGCCTTGAAGAAGAACCTTTTTGCAAGAAGCTTTTTTCTGAAATTTTCATCATCCACGTCGGCATAATCAATTGCCCGTTCCAGCATATTGCCGACCTCGGAAAAATCCTGCCGGGCCACTTTTTCCATACGGTCCAGGCTATTGGTGATCTCATCCGATTTATCATCCGCATCTAATTGGGAACGTATCCGCTGGATGGATGAAATATCGCGTCCCTCCAGGTAAAGGTTTATCTTACTCTGGGCAAAATTGATGTACTCCGTCGCCAAACTTAACCTTGCATCAATTGTGTAGTTATTAGTGGGGGCCAGTTTATGTAATTGTTGAAGATATTCTTCCGCCGTATGACCATTCCCTGTCATATAAAATTCCCTTAAGGCCCGGTTGAAAAAATTATAAAGCTCGATGATCGTGGTGTCGGATAGATGGTAAACCCCCCGGGTATTAAACCCACGCCCAACAGCTACCCCGCCACGGGTTATTAATGGGCCATTATCGCTACGTATATGACCGGTTATTTTTTTTGTCTGTAACCACTTCTTTAAAAACCCAGTGTCCACTTTAGAGATCACCTTCATTTTACTTTCATCACAACACAGGAAAGGATTTTGTTTTCTGTTATGTTTTTCCTGGGCATACGCCGGAACCGTGGTAGCGATGTAATTTTCCAGTTCTTCCAGGGTTACAAGGTTGTCATGAGAAACATCCGCCTGGCCCGTAAGTCCATCAACCAGGTAAAATGTAAACAATCCATGGCCCGTACCAATAAGAGGATCCTCCAGGGATTCCTGTCCGGCACCCGTAGCCAGCATAATGATTTCACCGGCCTGTTTTTCTGATATGGCTGCCTGCAACTGTTGCTGACCTTCTCCTCCACCCGGCAATTCATTTGTACGGCAAGCGTCCATGATGAAGATCACTTCAACTCCCTTGCGGCTTGCTTCTGCGATCCTGACCTTTAAATTATAAAGCTGGATCGTTCCCGTGATCAGGTAATTATTTTTATCACCGGCAGGATTACAATCATAGGTTAAATAAAAATATTCATCCTGGTTGATGGCGTCGCCATGGCCTGCCAGGTAAATATATAGGCGATCGCCAGCTTTCAGGTTCCGGTTACGTAACCAACTCATCCCTTTTACCAGGAAGTTCGCAGCTTTGGCTTCTTCATTCTTCAAGAAATAAATATTGGAATCAGGGAGCTTTCCGCCGGCGGGAGATTTTAAAAAATCGCGGAATAATTCAGCATCACTATCTGCAAATGAAAGGGGACGGATAAACTTATACGTAGATATCCCCATGATCATGGCAAATGTCTTCCGTTCGCCATCCTGTGGCGCAGTTTGTGCCGCGACATCAGTGTGGATAAGGACGATCAGGATGATTGCAAGAAATGCTTTCAGGGTTCGATGCATATATTCAGCGCTAATTTACAGGTTTTCAACAAGACATTCGGACGTTTAACATCGTAAAAACCCTTGAACTATTGGGGCGTATTGAAGTGCTATATGGACGCAATTAGTTTGCTAACCGTGGCAGACAATGGCTTAAATTGCAAACTTATTTAGCCGGACCATGCTGCACAAACGTATTGCAAGCCATACGAGAAGATATGTTAGTCATTTTACAAAATATCTCTATGAAAGAGATACCCTGTTTGCAACCATAGCTGTTTTTCTCCTATTGATTTTGCTGGGGATGATCAAGTTGAATTTATATGTGTTGAACCCTATGAAGATGGCATTAAAGGATTTTGATTTTAACGATATCGCTTATGCAAAACTTGAAAAAGGAAAATATGATTCGGTGGACAGGAGGATCGTTGTTGTAAACACAGGCGATCTGGATCGGGCAGGCATCGGGTTTCTTATTGAAAAGGTAAGTGCATACCAACCAAAGATTATCGGTCTTGATATCTTTTTTGAAGGAGAAAGGGAGCCGGAAAAAGATTCAATACTTAGGGAGGCATTAAAGAAAACGAAGAACCTTATTGGAGTAAGCGTCGGTCGGTGGGAAAATGACAGCTTTAAAATAGTTCCGAACAACTTTGATGATGTGATTGAGAAGAGAGGATATGCCAACCTTATCGGTGAAGATGTTGGCACCATCCGTTTGTTCTCGCCGTTTGAAAAAGTAGGGAATGAAAAATATCCACAAATCGCCACGGCTATTGTTAAAGAGTTTGACCGGGCAGCTTATGAAAAATTGGCGAAAAAAGATAAGAAAGAAGTGCCCATCAATTATACCAAAAGGGTGGACAGGTACCAGGTGCTTGAGGCGGAGCAAGTAATGACAGACAATATTGATACAACCGGGCCAGTCAAAATCAAGGACCAAATCGTGTTAATGGGCTATGTAAACCTGGATCCAAACAATATTGAAGATAAAAAGTTCACTCCAATGAACGTGAAGTTTGCCGGCAAAGCATATCCTGATATGAATGGAATTTTTGTGCAGGCAAATATCATTACTATGATCTTAGATGGCGCCTATGTAAAAAAAATGCCCAAGTTGGTGGCATGGCTGGTGGCCATCGTGATAGGGTGGCTTCACATGTCATTATTTATCAGGTATTACCTGGAAAGTCATATCTGGTTTCACCTGGTTGCCAAGGTCGCCCAGGTATTTTCCGTTTTACTTTTTGCGTACCTTGGCATCTTTCTTTATGACCAGTTCAGGATCAAGCTCGAAATGAAGTAGACCTTGTACGTGATCGCCCTGGCCGTGGACGTGATCTATTTCTATGAAGCCTTCGTAACATGGCTGAACCGGAAATTTAATTATCAAACAAT
>DASTIZ010000040.1:0-12060 GCA_035717045.1 Chitinophagaceae bacterium | reverse complement strand
GTTCCGGTTGGTTATGCAAGTACCAGCGATATTTTTGTAACCGGCGCCATCATAAATTCAAGTAATGGCTTTATCAAATTGAATGGCAACACAAACTCGGTCGTAAAAGGAATGTTCTTTAGTAATAGAAGCTTCTCTGATCAATGGGCTTATGCTATTGCAGCCTACCAGCCGCAATTTAACTATAGTGATATACAAAATCCTGGTGATGTAGTTTCCGTTAATGGCGCTTATCGAGCCGGTACAGCAATTCCAATCATTCCATACCTGGTACAAGGCGCAAGCGGCGGAGGTGGGAATAATTATACCGGGAGTAAATCTTCATTTGATAATTATACCGCGTGTATTTCTTCAGAGTCAGGCAGGATCGCAAATCCCGAAATGCTGATAACACAGCAGGAAAACGCAACGGAAGAGCCAACAAAGACCATGCTGCACTCAGGTGTTATAGTTTATCCAAACCCGGCTTCGAATCAATTGACGATTAATATCCAATTTGCTGAGCGGGGCAATACCAAAATTGAACTATACAGCATCGGCGGAACGAAAGTGCTTGAAAAGAATCTCGGGTTATTGCAAAAGGGATCCGGCCATGTTATAACCCTTGACCTGCAAAGGTTGGTCAGCGGAACTTATCTCTTACGTGTTCACAATGGGACTGTGATTACCAATAAGAAAATAGTTATAAACAGATAAAACGTAAATCCATGAATTCTAAAAATCGATCTGTAATAAACAAGTTGACACTGGCAGTAGCATTCCTGGTGTCTGCAAGTGTTTATTCTCAAAAGCCTGTAGAGGAAAATTCGAACAATGCGGACACAACTGCTGTTAATGCGTTAATACAATTGAGTAAGGAAAAACTGGGGACCGCACCTGACAGTACGATCAGTATTGCCTTACAGGCTGTTGAACTTGCTGATAAGATCGATTTTCCAAAAGGAAAAGCCCTGGCTTTAAAAAATGTCGGGCTCGGTTATTATTACCAGGGGAAATATGTCGAAACGCTTGATTATTGGACCCGCTCCCTGAGCATCTTTGAAACGCTCAACGATGAGGCTGGTATTGCGAACCAGTTAAGCAATATTGGTGCGGTTTACAATGATCGTGGCGATGATGTAAAAGCACTGGATTACGGCCTTAGAGCGCTAAGCTTAGCTGAAAAACTGAAAGACACGCTAAGATTACTTTCAGCTTCCAACCTGGTGGCAAATATCTATAATGGCAAACCGCAGACGAAAGATAAGGCATTGACTTACCTTCTCAAGACCCTGCCTTTGTGCGAAAAGACCGGCAATACCGAAGCACTGGGTATCATTTCAGGCAATATCGGCGATATCTATTATGAAAAAGGCAATTATTCCCAAGCAGTGGAATATTATGATAAAGCAATTGCTGTTTTGGGAAACCATCCAATGGTGCCTTTTGATTACAATGGCATTGGGAAAGTGTATGCGAAACAAGGGAATTTCGACCAGGCATTAAAATATCACAACCAGGCATTGTCTATGGCCGAAAAATTCGATGTAAAGCTGCGCGTCATAGAATCGTTACAGGGGATTGCTGATGTTTACCAGAAAAAAGAAAATTTTAAAACCGCAATGGCTTATTACGGGCGTGCTGAGAAACTCGCTGAGGAATCAAAATTAAATCATAGCCTCAAAGACATCTATAAAGCAGCGGCCGAGACCTATGAACAAGCGGGCGATTTCAGGAACGCATATGCTTACCAACGTAAACTTGATAATATAAAAGACACGTTATTTAATGAAGCAACAGAAAAAAAGCTAGGCGCTTTGCAGTTCGAATTTGACCTGCAAAAAAAGCAAACGGAGATCAACCTGCTTACCAAGGATAAAGATCTCCAAACCGCTAAGATCAAACGTCAACAGTTTGCTAAAAACGCTTTCCTGGTCGGGCTATTACTTGCTTTTACGATCGCGGTACTTGTGTTCCGGAGCTACCTGGTAAAAGCCAGGACGCATAAGATCCTCGATAAACAGAAAAATGAAATTGAAAATCTGTTGTTGAATATTTTACCAAAAGAGGTAGCCACGGAATTACAAACGAAAGGACGTGCTACACCAAGGCAATATGAAAGCGTATCAGTAATGTTTACCGATTTCCAGGCATTCACGGTAATTGCCGACAGCATGGCTCCGGATGAACTGGTGGCTGAATTAGATGCCTGTTTTATTGCGTTTGATGGCATTATTGAAAAATACAACCTGGAGAAGATTAAAACGATCGGGGATTCTTATATGTGCGCAGGAGGAATTCCCGTCTCAGACGCTCCCCACGTATTGAACATGGTAAAAGCCGGTTTGGAAATTCAACAATATATCACCAACCATAACGTCACCAGAATTGAGAGGGGTTTAAAACCCTGGGTTGCCCGTATTGGTGTGCACGTAGGACCTGTGATTGCCGGAGTGGTGGGTAAAAAGAAATATGCGTATGATGTCTGGGGTAGTACCGTGAATATTGCAAGTCGCATGGAAAGTAATGGTGAAGCCGGAAAAGTGAATATCTCGCACGCCGTGTATGAGATCGTTAAAGACTACTATGTATGTACACCTCGTGGCAAGATAAGTGCAAAAAATATTGGCGATATTGATATGTATTTTATAGAAGATAAACCGAATGGTAAGTTGACAATAAAAATTCCAAAGGAGCTTGTGGCTTCGCGATAAGGTATCAGATAGAAAAAGAGCTCATTAGTGAGCCAGGCTAAAAGTTAAAGGAATCCCAGAACGGGATTCCTTTTTTGTATCACACGGGTAACTACTAAATGTCAAAGGTCTTTTAATGCTTCAATGGTTTCCCACCGGCGCTGTATTCCTGTATTGGCCAATGCCAGGAACTCTTCACCCTTATCCGGGTAATTGTTTTTTATCGTTGCAAACCTGTTCTCGTGATACAGAAATTCATTCAATGCAACTGAGGGCGGCTTACAATCCAGTGTAAAGCGCTGTCCTTTGTCTTTTGTTGGATTGTAACGGAACAGAGGCCAATACCCGGTCTTCACCGCAAGATTCTGCTGTTCGATACCATGGCACATATCATATCCATGTGCAATACAATGACTGTAAGCAATGACGATCGATGGCCCCGGATAGGCTTCGGCTTCAAGAATTGTTTTTAACGCGTGGACATCATTTGCACCCATGGCGATCTGTGCCACATAGGCACTTCCGTGTGCAATGGCCTGCATCGCGAGATCTTTTTTATGAGTTGTCTTTCCTTTCACGGCAAACTTAGCGCTGGCTCCAATTGGCGATGCCTTTGATTTTTGCCCGCCCGTGTTGCTGTACACCTCTGTGTCCAACACCAATATATTGATGTTCTCACCGGTGCTCAACACGTGATCGAGCCCGCTAAAACCAATATCATAAGCCCAGCCATCACCACCGACGATCCAAACAGACTTCTTTTCCAGGAATTCGGCAAGCAAATACAAACGCCAAGCATCTTCTCTTCTCAAATCTCTCAATTTTTTCTTCAATTCATTTACATACTTACGTTGCTGGATCAATTCCGCTTCTGTATTTTCCGCATTGGCTAAAATTGCATCCGCTAATTCGCTGCCAACTTCTTCCCTTAATTCTTTCAACAGGCGTATTGCCATTTCCCTTTTCTTATCAGTGGCGAGCTTGATACCAAGACCAAACTCTGCATTGTCTTCAAAGAGTGAGTTGGTCCAGGCTGGTCCGCGCCCATGTTCATTCGTTGTCCATGGCGTTGTTGGTAAATTACCTCCGAAGATGGATGAACAACCTGTTGCATTAGCCACCAGCATCCGGTCGCCGAATAATTGTGTAAGGAGCTTCAGGTAAGGAGTTTCACCACACCCACTGCAGGCACCTGAGAATTCAAACAATGGCTCCAACAATTGCGAACCTTTTACTGTTGATTTGTTCACTCTTGTTCTGTCGATGTCGGGCAAGGAAAGGAAGAAGTCCCAGTTTTTCTTTTCTGTTTCTTTTAACGGCTGTATATCCTGCATGTCGATCGCCTTGTGCCCCGGCTGTGTTTTACTTTCAATCGGGCAAACTTCAGTACAGAGCTTACAGCCCGTACAGTCTTCAACGGAAACCTGTAATGTGTACGCTTCCTTGTCTTTGAAGAACTCTTTGCCAACAGGGTCAGTATGCTTGAAAAATGAAGGTGCATCGCTCAAACATTCGCGATCATACACCTTTACTCGTATTGCCGCATGCGGACAAACAAAATAACACTTGCCACATTGCGAGCATAATCCAGGATCCCAAACGGGCACCTGGTCAGCGATATTTCTTTTCTCCCATTTGGTTGTGCCGCTTGGATAGGTACCATCAACCGGGAATGCGCTTACGGGTAGATCATCACCTTCTCCGGAAATGATCTTTGCCAAAACATTTTTTACAAAATCGGGGGCATCACCGCTTATCGGCGGCTCGATCTGGGTGTCGCCAATCTCAAACTTCGAATGGTCGATCTCAAAAAGATTTTCCAATGTCTGATCAACAGCTTTAAAATTCTTTTGTACTACTTCTTCACCTTTTCTTCCATACGTTTTCCTGATCGCATTTTTGATGTACTGAACAGCATCATTCTTTGGCATTACATTGCTGATCGCAAAGAAGCAGGTCTGCAAAATAGAGTTGATGCGTGAACCCATCCCTGTTTCTTTTGCAACCTTCGACGCATTGATCACATAAAACTTCAATTTTTTATGAATAATCTCCTCCTGGATCTTCTTAGGAAGCTGCTTCCAGACTTCTTCTGTCGGGTATGGCGCATTTAACAGGAACACCGCACCTTCTACTGCATCTTTAAGTACGTCATATTTTTTTAGATAATTGAAATGATGGCACGCAATGAAGTTGGCTGAATTCACCAGGTAAGTGGACCGGATCGGTTCTTCACTAAAACGCAGGTGTGATACGGTAAGAGAACCGGATTTCTTGGAATCGTAAACAAAATAACCCTGTACAAAATTGTCTGTTACCTCACCAATAATCTTGATCGTGTTTTTATTGGCGCTGACGGTTCCATCGGCACCAAGCCCGAAGAACAATCCTCGGAATAAATGATGATCTTCTAATGAAAATTCTTTATCCCAATCAAGACTGGTATGCGTAACATCATCGTCGATCCCTATTGTAAAATTGTTTTTTGGATTGGGTTTCGTTAATTCATCGAATACAGCTTTGGCCATCCCGGGATTGAATTCTTTTGAGGCCAAACCATATCGTCCACCAATTACTTTCGGCATCTTGTATTCCCAATCGCTATGCAACGCGTTAATGACATCCATGAACAAGGGTTCGCCAATTGCGCCGGGCTCTTTGCAACGATCAAGCACCGCAATTCTTTTTACAGTTGGCGGAATAACATCCATAAAATGTTTAATAGAGAACGGACGATACAGATGCACAGTAACGCAACCTACTTTTTCACCACGGTTATTCAGGTAATCCGCTATTTCATGGACCGGCCCATAGCCGGAACCCATGATAATAATAATGCGATCGGCCTCAGGATGGCCATAATAATCGAAAAGCTTATAAGAACGACCGGTAAGTTTTTCAAATTTCTTCATGGTCTCCTCCACGATCTCCGGTACATGTTTATAGTAACGATTGCAGGCTTCACGGCTTTGGAAGAATACATCCGGGTTTTGAGCCGTACCGCGAACTTGCGGGTGATCAGGATTCATGGCACGATGACGGTGCTCATTTACTGCCTGCTCATCGATCATTTTCCTAATAACGCTATCTGGAATCACCGCTACCTGGTTCAGTTCATGTGACGTGCGAAACCCATCAAAAATATTTAAGAACGGGATCTTTGATTTCAGAGTGGCGGCGTGTGCGATCATCGCCATGTCCATGGCCTGTTGTGGATTATTCCCGAACAGTTGAGCAAAACCTGTCGATCTTGTTGCCATCACATCACTGTGATCGCCGAAAATAGAAAGCGCATGAGTGGCGATTGCTCTTGCTGCAATATGAAAAACAGCGGGAGTTAATTCTCCTGCGATCTTGTACATATTTGGGATCATAAGCAATAAGCCCTGCGAGCAGGTAAATGTGGATGCTAACGCACCTCCCTGCAAGGCTCCGTGAATGGCACCGGCGGCGCCGGCTTCACTTTGCATTTCAATAACCTTAGGCGTTTCGCCAAAAATATTCTTGACATCATTGCTGCTCCATTCATCAGCCCACTCACCCATGGCAGATGATGGCGTGATCGGATAAATAGCACAAACTTCGCTTGTTTTATAAGCAATATATGAGGCGGCTTCATTTCCATCCATGATGGAGTAAACCGGTTTCTCTGTACCCGGTGAACGTTTGTCAATTGCGGGAGATGCATTGGTTTCCATTCCAGAGATTTTGAGTTAAAAAATATGCCTCAAAGTACTTGGAATGGGCAGTTATGGTTATGATAATGGTCAGCCTTATAGCTGATTGATGTGAGTTTTACGATTCTGCCCTAATCGACAGCTATAAACCAATTTGATGTGACTTTTACTATTCCGCTCCAGTTTTTCACGTAATCACTATAGGAATGCTTCGTGGGAATATATCTTCGTCTTGCCATGTCACCATCCTATTATATAAGCGTTTGGCTGCATATTATTGGAGCCGCATTTTGGATTGGTGGCATGTTGTTTCTTCCGCTCGTTTTATTGCCGGTTATCAAAGATCACCCTGACCGGAAAAAGCTACTGTTGGCTATGGCGTTGAAATTCCGCTTCTACGGATATATTGTCTTAACCTTGATGCTTGTCACGGGGTTGCTGAACGTTTATTACAGGGGGGTTAGTTTTTCATGGATATTTTTTTTCGAAAGTAGATACGGAAGTCTTGTCTCACTGAAGATACTCTTGTTCATTACAATGATCATTTTAAGCATATTTCATGACCTGCTTTTTGCCAGGAAAGCAGTTGAAGAACAACTGATTGACGATCCGGTACTAAAATTAATTGCGAGGTGGACAGGAAGGGTGTTGCTTCTTATTTCAATCGTGTTGGCTTACATCGGTGTTATACTGTCAAGAGGCGGATAAGAACTACATGCATTCCATACAATCTGTGGTTCAGTTAGGTTGACAGGTTTTTCATAACTGTTTCTTTCACTTCGTCAACAGGAATTCTTTCCTGTTGCATCGTATCACGATGACGTATTGTAACCGCATTGTCCTCTTTTGTTTGATGATCGACAGTAACGCAAAAAGGAGTACCGATTGCATCCATGCGGCGATAACGTTTACCGATCGTATCCTTTTCTTCATAAAAGCAACGAAAAGATCCTTTGCAATCATCCATGATCTTCCTGGCTATTTCTGGTAACCCATCTTTTTTAATTAATGGAAGCACGGCGAGTTTCATCGGTGCAAGTTTGGGTGAGAATCGAAGAACGACACGACTATCCTCTCGTTCAGAAGTACTCAGGTCTTCCTCAGTATACGCTTCGCTTAAGACCATCAGGAATGTCCTGTCCAGCCCAATTGAAGTTTCAATTACAAAAGGAATATAATTACCATATGCTTTGCCCGTAGCGGGATCAATGTCAGCATCGAAATACTGCATTTTCTTCTTACTGAAATTCTGATGCTGCGTAAGGTCATAATCGGTACGGCTATGAATACCTTCTACCTCTTTAAACCCTATTGGGAATTCATACTCCCAATCTCCCGCATTATCGGCATAAAAAGCAGGCTTTGCATGCGGATGCCACTTATATTTTGATTCAGGAATGCCGAGCCCCAAATGCCATTTTTTTCTTTCTTCTTTCCAATACTCGAACCATTCTTTTTGCGTCCCCGGTCTGCAAAAAAATTGCATTTCCATTTGCTCAAATTCCCTCATTCGAAAGATGAACTGTCTCGCCACAATTTCATTACGAAATGCCTTTCCTATCTGCGCGATTCCAAAAGGAATTTTCATCCGTCCCGTTTTCTGGACATTCAGAAAGTTCACAAAGATCCCCTGCGCAGTTTCTGGTCTCAGGTAAACCTTGCTATCCTCATCTTCGCTTGAAACAGTAGACCCAAATTCCGTTGAGAACATCAAATTGAACTGCCGGATATCGGTCCAGTTACTTGTTTTACTGATCGGGCATTTTATCTTATTATCATCAATCAGTTTTTTTAATCCAACAAAATCATCTTTAGCCAATAATGCTTCCATCGAAATAAGAACATCCTCTGCCTCTTTTTCCTCTTTTTCTCCTTTCCCTCTTAGCTCCTCAGCAAACCCTTCTATCAAATGATCAACACGATATCTTTTCTTGCTATCCTTATTATCGATCATCGGGTCATTGAAATTATCAACATGACCGGAAGCTTTCCAGGTAGTAGGGTGCATGAAAATAGCAGCATCGATACCCACGATGTTCTCATACATGCGGGTCATGCTATCCCACCAGTAATCTTTGATATTTTTTTTCAGTTCACTCCCCCATTGGCCATAATCATATACCGCTTGCAGCCCGTCATAGATCTCGCTGCTGGGAAATACAAAGCCATATTCTTTCGCGTGAGAAATTATTGCCTGGAACCTGCCAGCCGTCAGGCTAGTTTGCTTCGATTCATTTGCCATAGCGGCAAAGATAAGAGGCCAATGGGAATGGTCATAAAAGTCATATGAGTCGAATTGCTAAATGGTTAAAATGTTTTGTTCCCACCTGACTATTGACTATTGACTATCGACTGATATGACTTCTATCACTTCTTTGACTCTTTCACCTCTTCTTCCTTTGCTTTTTTTGCATCAGGTGTTAACGAAAGTGGCTTATTGGAAGGTACTTCAACCTGTTCAACCCAAACCGCATATTTGCTGGGATAGATCCTCGAACCCATTTCGATTGCATATTCCCGTGTAAAAGCAGCACCAAAATAAAGTATCATCGATGAATAGTAAACCCATAACAAAACGATGATAACTGTACCCGCCGCGCCATAAGCCGTGGTAATCCTGCTATGTCCAAGATAATAACTGATCAAAAACTTACCCGCTAAGAAAAAGAAGGCAGTTGTGAATGCTCCAACCCGCACGTGTTTCCATTCCACTTTGGCATCCGGAAGAATTTTAAAGATCAGACCAAAAATAATTGCAATAATAAAAAAGCTCAGCACAAGATTCAGAAGATAAGCAACGATCACAGCAGCATCCGGAAAGCGTTGCATAAAATTATCAACCAAAAGATCCATAGCGCCATTTACAATTAACGAAACAAGTAGTATAAATCCAAAGCTGATGATAATAGAAAATGACAACAGCCGATTGATCAGCATCCGAAGAAAACCTCTTCCTTTCCTGGGTTTTGATTTTACTTTCCAGATCTGGTTGATGGAGCTTTGTATTTCAGCAAACACGGCGGTTGCACCGATCACGATCGTTCCAATTCCGATTATCCTGGCAATTTTACTGGTACCGCCGGTGAGTGCTGTCTTCATTGCATTATGAATATTCGTTGCAGCGTTCTCACCGATTAAACTGGCCATTTGGCTATGAATAGTTCCTTCAATGATTTCCTTGCCATAAAAAACAGTAGTGAACCATATGATGATGATCAGCAAACCCGGCAGCGCGAAAATAGTTGAGTAAGCAAGCGAGGAGCTTAGTTTCAACATATCGTTATCAATAAAGTCAGTGATTGCCCTTGTCAGTATTCTCCATAATTTTTTTGGTGCCATAAATGGGAAAATGGTCATAACAAAAATCTTACATAGATAATGCCAAAAGATAATACCTGTTTCAAGCCCTATTTATCTTGCTTATTTTGAAAGTTTTTTGCTTGCAGAGTTTCTTTGGTTTGCTGCAACGCCTTCCACCAGGCATCATTTTCCATGATAAATTGAAGAAGTCTTTCCTCTGGCGGCTTAGCCAGCCATAACTTTAGCTGTAAATTCCTGGTATGCTCTGGTGTATCCGTCATTTCGCAGCAAGTTAAAAGTTTGCAGATTCAATTCCTTTATCCAACCGTTAATATAATTCCAGTCTGATTCGGTAAGGGTTGATAACGACTTTATATCTTCTAAAATGCACTTTGAGCTTCATCGATCGTAGAAAACAAATGACGATTTTAGATAGGCGTAAGAATTCAAACATGTCTCAATTACTTTAGTTTCTCGTTTTGTTGATGACGTTCAGCATCTCTCATCGTTTTTTTTTCAATATTTTTCCGTAGCGCCTCCGTCAGGTTAACACCCGTTTGGTTCGCAAGACAGATCAATACCCATAATACATCGGCCATTTCATCGGCTAAGTTTTTGTCAAGGTCTGTGTTTTTGAAAGATTGGTCGCCATAAGTACGGGCCATGATACGGGCCAGTTCTCCCACTTCCTCCGTTAGTATCGCCATATTGGTAAGCTCGCTGAAATAACGAACCCCGATAGTTTTTATCCACCCATCTACCTGTTGTTGCGCTTCCTGGATAGTCATAACAAAATTTTTATTGAGTCTGTGCAATTTAGCATGATTCTTGACGTTTTCATCTTCCCTTATTATTTTCGCTGGGCGTGACTCCTACCCTTTGATACTGCAAAACCAATTATTCTATTTATCAATTTTAGTATCCCATGATGAAGCCTTTTATCGGGCAAGTTACTCTTGTCCTTGCACTATTCAGTGCCACTTATGTTAGCAATGGTCAGGGCAATTCGACCCGTAACACAGAAATTAGCAGTGCTGCAAAGCCTTTTAAGGTATTGACCAACGGCAGACAGTTCACAATCCAATCCAGGCAGAATTTGAGATCATTAATGGTGTGGACCTCCAGCGGACATCGCATCGTGGAAGAAAAGGGACTCAAAACCAATTCTTATTCATTTACTGTTCCCGCCAAAGAAAAAGTAATCTTCATGATGATCGAGACAGCAGAAGGAAAGAGATTTACGGAGAAAATGGGGGTGAAATGATTTTAACACGAATTAAAATCGAATTACACGAAGTTAAAAAACGACTCTTTTATACTTTAAAGAGCTTTCTCCAAAATTGACAATAATCCCAAGCCTGATCCCCGAAGCCTTCAAATAATTTCTTGTCTGGAGGACAAAATTGTTTATGATCATCGGCATCGCTTTATTTCGAGAATTATCGAGTCGTAAACAACGAAATCAGCGGGATATCTGCGTGGCAGCACTTTACCCTTATATTCAATTTTATACAGCTTTTCTCTCTGATAAGGTATTTCTAAGCTTTTAAATTCAATTTCCAAAGCGTCCTTATAAATGATTTCTTTAAAGCCAAAACCCAATTCCCTGTGAACCTCCATACAAGCTCCAACAATTCTATAGGATTCTTCCTTTAAAACAATTTCTCCCATAATTCGTGTAATTCGATTTTAATTCGTGTTAAATTATTCCCTGTTCTTCGTATCAATCACGATAGTCACCGGTCCATCGTTTAATAACTCCACCTTCATATCAGCAGAGAAAACTCCTGTATAAACTTTTTTTCCAAGATCATTTGAAAGTTGGCGGATAAATTTTTCATATACGGGTATTGCAAAATCGGGTTTGCTGGCCTTTATATAAGATGGCCTGTTGCCTTTTCTGGTTGAAGCGTGTAAAGTAAACTGGCTAACAACAAGAATATCCCCGTTACAATCTTTTACCGAAATATTCATTACAGCATTTTCATCATTAAAAATCCTGACATTAACGATTTTAGAAGAAAGCCATTGAATGTCATCATCGGTATCCGCATCTTCAATACCTAACAACACCAGCAGTCCATTCCCAATTGCCGAGTATACTTTCCCCTCAATTGTTACACTTGCTTTTATTACACGTTGAATGACAGCCCTCATTTGGTTGCTGATTACTGATTGTTAGTTAATGATATTTTCAAAGATAGTATCAAACAAGAATGAATTTATCTTTGTATCCAGCATCCAGCACCAACAACCAACAACCATCAACATGATCAACCTTTCACCAGAAATCACCTTCCAGACCAGCCGCAGCGGTGGTAAAGGCGGGCAGAATGTAAATAAAGTAGAAACTGCTGTAACCGGCTATTTTGACATCGCCGCTTCGCAAATTTTGACTGATGAGCAAAAAG
>DASTIZ010000039.1:0-3863 GCA_035717045.1 Chitinophagaceae bacterium | reverse complement strand
CTGCGTTTACTCTTATTGTCTGCTGGCCGTCTAATGACCATTTCCAGGCAATTCTTGGCGTAAAAATGTCTTTATGTACTGAATGGTAATCATATCGTAATCCAAGCAATAAAAGATGTTTATTGTTCAATTTCCATTCATCTTGTAAAAAAACTCCGGGCAGGAAAACCTTATCGGGCGTGTTATTTCCAGTCATTGTGTCCTTTGTTGCTGTGGAGTTATCATCATAATAATTATATCTTGTTGCAAACCCCACCAGCGCAGTATGACTTTGAGATACCTTCTTATCCCAGATAAGCTGGCCAAAATAAATTTTCTGATCCGCAAAATACGCGGTAGTGCCATAATAGGAATTCTGGTGATGACCGGTTGCAGAAAAAGAAATGATCATTTTCTCCCGTACCGGCAATTGATAATTTCCAATGGCTTCCCACCTGCTGGTTCTTATGCTTTCTCCGTAAACGCTATCGGTGCCTCGGAATCCCCTGTTCCATTGCATCTCCCCTCCCCAGCGATCTTCATAAAAGTAACGACCTGCCAGTGATGCCACCCGGTCATTTTTTCGGAGGAAACTTATTTTATTAAAAAAAGATACCCGGTGCTGCAATGTTACATCAGTGAAATTGTCATTGTTGTTATCAATTGGATTCTGGTAATTGAAATAATTTACTCCCAATAAGCTGTTTGCCTTTTTCCCTATCCTGAATTTCACACCTGCGTCAATCGAATGTTCAAGCCAGCTTGTTGACATGGCATTAAACGTAAATGGGGGTGCTTTATCTGGTGATTTGGTGATAATATTGATCAACCCGCCGATCGCCTCCGAACCATATAAACCAGAAGCCGGGCCTTTTACGATCTCGATACGATCAATCAGCTGTGTAGGAATTCCAAATAATCCGTATACAGAAGCCAGGCTACTAACAATCGGCATTCCATCAATTGTGATCATTGTATAAGGCCCTTCAAGTCCATTTATGTGGATATCACCTGTGTTGCAAACGTTACAGTTCAGCTGGGGCCGAACCCCATTTACATTTTGCAGCGCCTCAAAAATGCTTGGTACAGGATTTTTCTTAAAGAACTGGGGCGTATATACCTCGACCAATATGGGGCTTTCTTTCTTTTGCATTTGTCTCATTGTCCCGGTTACCACCACTGCATCCAACGACGCATTCACGGGCACAAGATTAAAGACTTTGGGATTCACGGTGTCCCCGGGTACGCGGATGTTTTCATGAAAGGCCTCAAACCCTATCATGGAAATATGCAAAAGGTAATTACCAGGTCGAAGCCCTGTAATCAAGAAATGACCCGTCTCGTCAGAAACAAGTGTATGGTTGAGTTTCCTGATCTCAATAGTAGCGCCCCGTAGCGGCACTGTATCGTGCATTATTCTCCCGATAAAGGATTGTGAACTGCATACGACAACAGTCAGTAATAATCCTATCAAAACGTTGGCGCGTTTCATGCGACCACAAATATAGTTTGTTTATCCAAAATAATTTTATTTGGTATACCAAATTTTTTTAACCGGTTTACCTTATTATTTTTGCCATATGGGGCATTTCATACACCTTTCCGAGGAAAACTACCTGAAGACGCTTTATAAGCTAACCTTCAAACAGGTTAAAAAGGTCAATAACATTGCCCTGGCTAAAGAATTGGGTCTAAATCCTGCAACCGTTCTTGAAATGGTAAGAAAACTTGCTTCAAAAAAACTCGTGAAGGTGTCGGGCGATAAAACCATCCAGCTGACCGAAAGCGGGAAGAAAAATGCATTACTGATCATTCGTAAACATAGGTTATGGGAGGTTTTTCTGACCGAAAAATTAAAATATGCATGGAATGAGGTGCATGAACTCGCCGAACAACTGGAACACGTGGAAAGTGAAGATATGATCGACCGGCTTGAGGCTTTCCTGGAATACCCTGCATTTGATCCGCATGGCGATCCAATTCCCGACCGGAATGGAAATATAAAATCAAAAACCTCGGTTTCGCTGGCTTCCGCGGTGCATGGCAAAACCTATATCGTTATAAATCTTGCGGATACCAGCGACTCCTTTCTGGATTATCTTGGCCGATTGAATATAAAACCTGGAAGCAAGTTTAAACTCGTAGAACACAACCAGTATGATAATTCATCAACAATCACGATACAAAAGAAAATGATCAGCTTAAGTGAAAAGGTCGCTAAAAATATTTTAGTCCAACCGGCTTAGCCTGAAAGGTTCATGCTGGCAACCCGAATGGTTTTTGCCTGATCATCTGTCCATGCAAAGAATATTTTATCTCCGGCTTTGGTCATTTGAGGAAAGCCGCTGGATCTTTTGTCTGATGATGAGGCAATCATCACAGATGGTTCTTTTGCTCCATCTGATCTTACCATAGCTGTTGTGACTGAAGAGCCTTCCATCCAGCTGACTATAGCTGATGAAGAATCAATCATCACCAGGTCTATCCTGCCAATCGCCTTTCCTTCACCAATTTGTATCACCTTTCCAAAACTTTCTCCGTTGTCATTGGAGAAAACAACTTTCACCTGGCCCTTCTGATCCTTCATAGAAAACCAGGCAATGGCCAGATCATTGTTTATTGCATCGGCTTTCGGTCCATTCACCGGGCATGCCCTGATCTGCCAGTTATCAGCATGGACTGTTTTAGGGCGGGTCCATTCGCCGCCTACAAATCGAACGATTGATATGTCCCTTATTTCATTCCCGGAACGATCCCGGTACACAACAATAGGTCCACCAGTTGTTATCGCCGCTGTCGTTTGACAACAATCACAAATTCTTTCGTCCAATTCCCATTCATTTGTTTTGTCACCATTCTTAGCGATGAATGCGGCACGCAAGGTCATTTCACCCTGGTGTCCGCTATGGCTATCATGGCTTTCTCCGCCGGCAGTTTTCCTTCCATCAAGCCATGTCACAAGAAACTGGTCCTTGTATGGAATGATCGACACAAAGCCATGCTCTGCCTTTTTTCCATCATCATGTAAGGTCTTTGGTGTTGACCATAGTTTGCCGCTATCGGACGAAACGCTGATTTTTACATCATAGGTAAACTTTGCAGTATCACTCTTCTCTAAATAATGGGCGATATAGTGCCTATTGCCATCATTCGCCATGACAGGATAATCAGCCCAGTTCACAAACCAATTATGACCCGAAGCTATCGTAGAAGGCGAAGTCCATTTATCATCAATCAAGGAGGAAAATTTCAATGTGCTTTGCTTGCCGATCTTTTCAATCCACGACAAATGAACGATCCCCCCACTATCAGTAAACAAATAAGGCTGTGCAGAGGAGTCGCCTGCTGGCGAAGAAAGGATTGTTACTTTTGAAGAAACAGAAACTAATTTCTGATCTTCATTGTTACCTGAACAGGAAAAAATAGTCCCAGAAATGGTCAATATACGCAGTATGTTCCTCATTCTTCGTTTGCGATTTGTGACAATAGATCAAGGTTTGCTTTATCATCCCATTTACGATAACCCATTTCTGAGAAAACTTGTTTGCCCTCTCTGTTAAAAATAAAGGTCGTTGGCAGTACCATAATGCCCAATTCTTCCAGATTACCTGCTTTTACATAATTGAGCTTATAACTATGTTTTTTCTCAAACGACTCAATTTGTTCTGTCGTTTCATCAGATGCAAATAAGAACTCTATCCCATCGTTGTTTAGGATCCCGATCGCATTTTTTATTGTTGGTATTTCTTCAATACAGGGTTTGCACCATGTTGCCCAAAAATTGATAAACACAACTTTACCCTTGTATTTAATAAGGTCGATGGAAACGCCTTTCAGGTCGGTTAGTTTTATATTTCCCGGCTTTACCGACGCTACTGTTCCTG
>DASTIZ010000038.1:0-4151 GCA_035717045.1 Chitinophagaceae bacterium | reverse complement strand
ATTATCAGATAGTAATCGAATTAATTGTACCTTCCTGAAATTTCATTTCCGCTAAACAAATTTTTTATGAGATCAATTTTGGGTCTGATGGGCTTTTTAGTTCTGGTATCAGCATGCAATAATACCGCCAGCGAGAAGGAAGCGGTTTCGAAAGAAGTAAAACAATACACTATTGAACAATTCTATAAAAGTTCTGAAGTGTTTGGTGGCGTTATATCAGGTGATGATAAGAAAATGCTTGTCACCAGCAATGAGAGCGGCATTTATAATGTATATGAAATTGATATTGCCAGTGGTCAAAAGCAAGCTATTACGAATTCTGACAAAGAATCAATTTTTGCAAACAGTTATGTGCCCGGCACAACCAATATTATTTACAGTTCTGATAAGGGCGGTGATGAGATGTCCCATTTATATCTGCGCAAAACATCAGGAGAGTTGAAAGACCTGACACCAGGTAAAGAGGAAAAGGCCCAGTTTTGGGGATGGAGCAAAGACGAGAAGTATCTCTATTACCTTTCAAACAAAAGAGACCCGCGGTTCTTTGATCTGTATAAAATGGATACCACCAAATGGTCCTCGCAAATGATCTATAAAAACGGTAAAGGTTTTGATGTAAGTGCAGTGTCACCGAATGAACGCTACTTTGCACTGGTTGAAAACCTTTCCACTTCTTCGAATAATGCGTTTTTAGTCGATCAGCAAAACGGGACAACCAGGAAGATCAATGCTGATAGCGTGGAAGCAACAATCAATCCACTCAAATTTTCGCTTGACAACAACACACTTTATTATCTAACTAATGACGGTAGTGAGTTTACTTACATAATGAAATATGATATTGCGACGGGGAAAAAAGACAAATTATATGAAGCAGGCTGGGATGTTGTGTGGATGGCTTTGTCAAACAACGAAAAATACCGGGTGATCTATGTAAACGAAGATGGACAAAACAAACTTCACCTCTTTGATCATGCAACCGGTAAAGAGCTTGATTTTCCTGCGATCCGGGACGGCACTATCCAGGGAGTAAATATCTCGAAAGATGAAAATAAAATGGGTATAACTGTCGGCAGTTCAAAAGCCCCAAATAATATGTATGTGTACGATTTTAATACCCGGGAATTAAAAAAGCTCACGAATACACTGAACCCTGAAATACAGGAAAATGATCTGGTGGCAGCCGAGGTGGTAAGATATAAATCATTTGATGGCCTGGAGATTCCGGCTATCTATTACAAACCGTACC
This sequence comes from Chitinophagaceae bacterium, assembly GCA_035717045.1. Classification (GTDB taxonomy): domain Bacteria; phylum Bacteroidota; class Bacteroidia; order Chitinophagales; family Chitinophagaceae; genus VBAS01. The sequence continues at coordinate 2,902 of DASTIZ010000038.1, read as the reverse complement.
AGGCCAGCGCAAATAATAAGGCTGCAGCAGTTGTGTTTGTTCATGGTGGTCCCGGCGGACAGGCAGGCGTTTATTATTTTTCCCTTATTCAATACCTGGTCAATCATGGCTATGCAGTTTTGGATGTAAATAACCGCGGCAGCAGTGGTTATGGAAAAACTTTTTTTAAAATGGATAACCGCGATCATGGTAATAAAGACCTGAAAGATGTTATATGGGGAAAAAAATATCTTGCCTCATTACCCTATATTGATTCTTCAAAGATTGCAATCCTGGGTGGATCATACGGGGGCTATATGACTGTCGCGGCGCTGTGTTTTCATCCCGATGAGTTTAAAGCTGGCGTAGATCTCTTTGGCGTGGTAAACTGGCCGAGGACCTTAAAAGAAATACCTGCCTACTGGGATTCTTTCAGAAAAGCATTATATGAAGAGCTTGGCGATCCCAATTCTGATGATTCGGTGAGGCTTAAACAGTATTCACCTCTCTTACATGCATCGAATATTAAAAAACCCCTGATGGTATTGCAAGGTGCCAATGATCCGAGAGTTCAGAAAAAAGAAAGCGATGAGGTAGTTGAGACCGTCAAGAAAAATGGAGTGCCGGTTGAATACGTTGTCTTTCCGGATGAAGGACACGGTTTCATAAAAAAGGAAAATGAAATTAAAGGCTACGGACATATTTTACAGTTCCTCGATAAGTATGTAAAAAACTGATCGCCTGGATTATCATGCGAACGAATTTGATTGTTACCGACCAGGGATAGAATTGCGTTAAAAACGGATACTTTTTGGGGTACTTTCTGCCACACAAAAAATTTTGGGTGAACGAGAACAAAAAGATTGTTACAACAGCGTAAGCCTCCGGTATTAAAATGTTTTTAATACACTTGTAATATTTCTGTCATAGGACCCCGATATAAACAATTGATCAACAAATTGCGTTAACATTGCTTTAGGCATAATTCTCGCTGATAATAACGACTATGAAGAAAACAATAAAGAGATCAAAACTGGTAAAAGCATTAAAAAAATTGAACAGCGATGCAATTCTTCCGTTTAAAGAAAAACCCTCGGACCAGCTAAAGGGTAAGAAAAATGAGGTGGAAGCTACTGAGCTTTTCTCTTTATTTACTGCTGACATCATCAAGGAAGACGTCGAGTTTGTTCGTTGATCACCAGTTGTCGAAAACAAGACCAAAGCTTTCCGTATTCAAGACCTCCCGCCAGTTTTCAATTAGCGTTTTGTAGGCTTCACCTACCGGCATTATTTTGCGATCAAGATCGTAAAGCCCTAATTCATTTACAACACCCGCATCGCTGCGCAACGCCGAGTCCCAGTCAACCTGGTGACACAGGCTATACCACGTAAAACCAACGATGGGTATGCCATCATGTTTTAACCGGTGGACATTGGCCCATTGTTTCAACAGCCATTCTTTCGAGGCCGGCATTTTTATATTCGTTTCCGTATGCATGATCGGCAGCTTGTATCGCCTGTAGTATTGACTGGTGATCACATAATACCCGAATATTTCCCCTGCAGCCTGGGTATGGCCATTTGGGAAAACCAAATGTTCATTTGTAACATAATAGTCATTACCCATAATGCAGCTGGCTTTCACCTGGTTTTTTGTGAACCAATAATATTCATCACTTGTCATTCCATTTGCACGCAGGTATTCATACATGGTTACGTTCAGGGGATACCCATAAGTAAGATCAAGTGAAAGAAATCTTTTCTGATTCAGGAATCTTGCTAACGGAACAGCCAGCGGATCCATGGCATGAAAGTACTCCGAGGATTCACTTTGGATAAAAGTAGCTTCAGGCTGTACCTCCAGTATAGCATGCATCGCCATCACATTTGCTTTGCACAAATGTTTCAATGCAGTGACAAACGACTTATCGGACTTCAGTCTTTCATTCCACCAACCATATTGAGCGGAGAACATGGCTGCAATAAAAATCTCATTGACGGGAGTATACAATTGCAGGTCAGGAAAGCGTTCGGCGAATGCCCGTGCATACTCAGCAAAGTACTGGGGAAAATCGGGGTTCTGAAAATTCCCGATCCAGTCGGGAACGCCAAAGTGACACAAATCTACTATGGGAGTGATATGCAGTTTCTTTAAGTAACTAAACGTTTCATCAGAAAAATCCCAATCATATCGTCCCGGCCCTGCATGGGTTTTATAATATGGCGGGCCGTATCGAAGAAACCGGACACCTAATTCGTTTACTAGCTGAAAATCTGTTTTCCAATTTTCGTAGTGAAATGCTTTTTCCATTTCATCTACGCGTTTAGTTTTACCGTTGGGTAACTGGATGGTTGGATAACTATTTTCAATTCCTGTTGCAAACATGAACTTATTCCCCGGCATATATCGAAGCGTTTAAGCGGTTTTGTATTCGAAAAATCGTTCCAAAGCATTATCCAATACCGGTAGAGTTATCCCCTTGTCACTTCTTAACGCACTATATAAAGGACGCTGGGCCCTCCAACCCATTTCGTCCAGATTTCTGAAAACGAGTTTTGGATTCCGGAACCCTGCTCTGTCCGCAATGATCGAAGCAAATTCTGCCCAGCTAACCATTCCTTCATTGCTTAAATGCCAGACACCTTCTTCTTCGTCTATAAAAAGATCAAGCGCGGTATTCGCAAGATCTGGTACGTAAGTAGGCGATACGATGACGTCTTTCACCACTTCAAATGGGCGTTCATTTTTTAGTGAATTGATCACATGATATGCGAAATTATATTGATCCCATGGCCCAAAAAAAGCACTCGTACGAATGATCAATGACCTTGGATTTACTTTTTGAACAACCTGTTCACCATTTGCCTTGCTCTTGCCATAAATATTCAGTGGCTTTGCCTTATCGGTTTCATAGTACGGTGT
>DASTIZ010000037.1:0-10400 GCA_035717045.1 Chitinophagaceae bacterium | reverse complement strand
TTGGTTAAAGCACGCATCTACCATTTATAAATACCAGGGGAGGGTGTTACTCCAATCCATAAAAAAACAGGCAGAAGAACTATTGAAATTATTGGAAGACGAATATGATCTGAATTAAACGAATCAACGATGGAAGTACATGCACATACCCACACGGCCAGGAAAAAATGGACGCATTATCTCTGGGAATTTTTAATGCTGTTTCTTGCTGTGTTCTGTGGTTTCCTTGCGGAGAACCTTCGGGAACATACCATTGAGCACCGGCGGGAAAAACAATACATGCAATCTTTGCTGGCTGATCTGAAAAATGATAGCACTGAATTGAGCAATAAAGAAAATGATTTAAAGACTTTTCCAGCTGCATTAACCCGGCTTGCGGATGATTGTAATCAGCCCGTGTTGAGTGACAGTATTCAGCGGGAGATGTATGATCTGAATTTCAGATACCTGGGAACTATGCAAATTTATTTTACTGATAAGACGGCTTCGCAATTAAAAAATGCAGGCGCCATGCGCCTGATCAGAAAAAGGAAGGTTGCCGATGCTATTACAATTTACTGGCAGGGCATTGATGATCTAAAATTTACTTATAGTAATTATGAAAACTACAGAAGACCTTTACGGCAATTGTCCTTCCGGATATTTAATTATACCAATTATAAAAATGCTGATAAGTCAATAGTTGATTTTGCCAACGATCATCCGCAACTAACCGTAAAGGATCCGGTGTTATTAAAAGAATACGGAAGCCAGGTATGGCTGATCGCTTCTAATATTGTGAATTATTATTCTCCTGCCGTTGAAAAACAAAAAAAGATGAATGTCTCTTTATCCGCATTGATTAAGAAAGAATATCGCCTGTCCCAAAGGACTCTCCAAAGGAGTCCTGACGGACCTTTGGAGAAATAAATTATTTATGGAAGTACATACCCATAGTCATACCGCCGACCCCGGAATACACCGGGGCAGGAAAAAATGGACACATTATTTCTGGGAGTTTCTCATGTTATTCCTTGCTGTGTTTTGTGGTTTTTTAGCCGAAAACCTGCGTGAGCATTATATAGAACAGCAAAGAGCGAAAGAATTGGCAAAAAGCCTGCGGGAGGATCTGAGAATTGACACCGCCAGTTTTCATATGATCAGGCAAATCCGTTCAGAAAAGAACAACGTCATTGATTCCTTGCTGTCAGAGTTGAAGAATTACCCTGATTCCGTGAACATTCCCAAAGTATATCAGCATATTTATGACATCATTTTCAAAATACATTTTAAAAGAGCCGAAGGTACTGTCAGCCAATTAAAGAATTCAGGCTATCTGCGTTATTTCTCCAAAACCTCAATACCTAATAAATTGATGGAATATGATAGAATTGTGGGAAATCTGGGGGAGTTTGAAACTACATATAATATGGCGCTAGATCGGTTTGTATACCTGGTATTTCAGCATTTGGATGCGGATATTGCTAATAAATCCTGGGCCAATCGGCTGACGGCGGTACCAGTGCCGGCTAATGCACCTTTATATAACATGGACAAAACGAATTTGAATTACTTCAAATACCATGCAGTGTCATTAAAACATCTGAATTTGGTGAGTGTGAATTTCTTTATTGGCCCGGCAGAACAGAAAGCGACAGAGTTGATTGATATAATTCAAAAGGATTTTCATCTGTCTCAAAGGACTCTCCAAAGGAGTCCTGACGGACCTTTGGAAAAATAAATCTTTATGGAAGTACATACACATCCTCAAACCGACGACCCCGGTTTACACCGGGGCAAGAAAAAATGGACACATTATTTCTGGGAATTTCTCATGTTGTTTCTTGCTGTGTTTTGTGGTTTTCTGGCAGAATATCAACTGGAACATCTTATCGAAAATCAGCGGGAAAAAAAATATATCAGTTCGTTTATTGAAGACCTGAAATCGGATACCGCATTTATTACCCAATATATTATTTACAAGACTCAAAAAATAAGAACACACGATTCACTTATCTGGTATCTCAACGCCTCTGACCCCAATCAGTATGGGCAACGAATTTATTTTTATGGCCGCCAGCTTACACGGACTTTAAATTTTTTGCCGTCTGACAGAACAATAAAGCAATTAAAGAATTCCGGTGGTCTGCGTTTGATTAAGAATCAACAGGCGTCGGATAGTATCATGGCTTACGACCAGGCAATCGAAAGGGTATTGCTGACACAAAACAGGCAGGAGGAAGAGATCAGTGAGATCCGATTTATGACAGGAAAGCTAATGGATCCCAATATACTGGAGACTATGGTTGAGGGTGAGGTCATCCGCCCTCCTTCAGGAAACCCTGCCCTGCGAACATTAAACAGGGAGTTTATCCTTGATTTTATTTATGCCGTCCACCAGCTAAAAGGCAGCGATGCATTAAACACAGTTCGTTTGACGAGATTAAAAGAAAGGGCAATTGGAATTATCCTTTTTTTGAAAAAAGAATACAAAATGTAATAAACTTTTATGGAAATACATGCTCACTCGCATATCGCCGATCCCGCTTTACACCGGGGCAGGAAAAAATGGAAGCATTATTTCTGGGAGTTTCTCATGTTGTTCCTCGCTGTGTTCTGTGGGTTTTTAGCGGAATACCAGCTGGAGCACAAAATTGAGCGGGATCGGGAAAAGCAATACATGGGTTCTCTCCTGGTTGACCTTCGCTCCGATACCAGCCATATAAATGGTGTAATGAATCTTTTTTCGCTTAACGTAAAGATGGAGGATTCCCTGAAAGCCGCTTTATTAAGGCCGGGTGTAATAAATGACGGTTCGATCGCCTACCGTTATCTTGGCTATCCCTTAACCGGAAGCGTTTTCCAGCGATCAGAAGGTACCATCAATCAACTAAAAAATGCGGGCGGTTGGAGACTTCTTCATTCAACCGAAGTAATTAACAGGCTCAATGCATATGATGAAGCCTATCGCCGATCAGAAGTTGTCAATCAATTGATCAGAGAACATTATTTTCAATATACCGATATTTATTTCAAGGTTGCCAATTCGGACCTTGTTGAAGTGCCCTTTAGCAAACCAATTTTAATAAAACCCGGAACAGTCTATAAATGGAACACCAATGATCCGCAGGAATTGAAATCACTGTATAACGCTGTGAGCCAATTGCAATATGTGGCAAATATGTATGTTTTAATCCTGAAAGGATTACATCAAAAAGCATTGGATCTGATCCTCTACCTCGAAAAAAAACGTTTTTGAAAAAATAAGGCCACGAAACCGATCGAATAAAACGCAAACTATTACGCATGGAAGTCCATCACCATTCACATACGGCAGATCCCGGTTTACAGAGGGGCAAGAAAAAATGGACTCATTATTTTTGGGAGTTCCTGATGCTGTTCCTGGCTGTGTTCTGTGGTTTTTTAGCAGAGTATAAATTAGAACATACAATAGAACATCAGCGGGAAAAACAATATGCGGGCACACTGTACGCGGATGTCAAAGCAGATACGACAGCTTTAATGAATGCGATCACTGCGAATTTATTTGTAACGTCCCGGATAGATACGTTCCGCACGCTGGTGCAAACACAATCAATCAATTCGATACCGGCAGGCAACTGGTATTATTATGGAAGATTCGGGACACGATATTTCCATATTCCGTTCCAGGATGCTACTATTGAACAATTAAAAAGTTCCGGCGGACTTCGTTACTTCAGGAGCCACGATGTTGTAAAAGCAATAGCCCGGTATGACCAGACCAGGCGGGATCTCCAAATCCTTCTGAAATTTCAGGACCCCTTTTATAGCGAACTGGTTAAATCAAGAAATATTGTATTTAACGCTTATTACCTGGATGAGCTAATGGATTTTGACCGGTCTGCTGTAAACATCGATTCTTTTAAACTTAGAAGTATTCCATTGTTAAGTAATAAGAAAGAGGATTTCATTCAATATGCAAATTTTTGCCAGATCCGTTCCTATAATAATAAATACTTGTTGCGGAGTGAGCAGGAGGCGTTAAAGCACGCTGAAATATTACTGGCAGAATTAAAGGATAAATATAATTTCAAATAGCATATGGAAGTACACCATCATTCACATACCGCAGACCCCGGCTTACACCGGGGCAAGAAATGGTCGCATTATTTCTGGGAGTTTCTCATGTTGTTCCTCGCTGTGTTCTGTGGATTTTTGGCAGAATACCAGCTTGAGCATAAAATAGAAAGGGACAGGGCAAAGGAAATCGCCGGTTCATTATATAATGATATTAAGAAAGACACCCTGGGGCTCAATATCATCCTCCAGGATTTCTGTTCCAAAAAACTAAACCATATTGACAGCCTGCTTGACATGTTGCACAAGAAATATCCATTCAATGATACGGCATTTTCCGTGCACACATCATGGCTGGTTTTTATAAATAATTTTTTCCGGAATAACGGGACTTATGAGCAAATGAAAAACTCCGGGTCATTGAGGTATTTCAAACAAGATTTCATTGTGGCACTTCATGAGTATGAAAATATCTGGACGAGAATTAAACTGCGTGAGCAGGCAGAAATGGAAAAGATCGAGCAAAGAACTATCCCTTTTGTACAGGAAATAATCAATTATGAATTCGTACACACCATATTGCACGGCCTGCCCTTTCCCGATAAGGTTTATGTAAATCTCAAAGACCCGGCTACCATCGATCAGATGAGAAATAAAACCATCGAAATAAAAACGGTAACGTTGAGAAGAAGAATTTTATACAACCAGTTGAAACAAAAAGCCATTGAAATATTGAATGTATTAAAGGCTAAATATGACCTGGACTAGAAAACGTTTTGAAAATAGCCGGCAGCTAACATTTAACAACTAAAAATGGAAGTACACCACCACTCACATCTCGCCTCAGGCGAGACACATACCATCGACCCCGGTTTACACCGGGGCAGGAAAAAATGGATGCATTATTTCTGGGAGTTTCTTATGTTATTCCTCGCTGTAACGCTGGGTTTTTTAGTAGAAAACAAAAGAGAGCATTATATAGAAGACCAGCGAGCCGGGCACCTGGTGGGTTCACTTATAAAAGACCTGCAAAAAGATACGACCCTATTAGCCTGGTTGGATGATTTTCGGTTGCGAAAAAGACAAACAAGACTTGACAGCTTTTATGTGTTATTAGGATCGCCGCCGGAAAAGATTGACAAGAAAGTTTTTTACCCTCTTTTTTACAGTATTTGCGAATGGTATCCTTTTATACAATCCAGCGGAACGATGAATCAATTAAAGAATGCGGGGTACCTGCGTTATTTTTCTGACAACAGGTTGCTTGAATATATTTCCGATTATGAATTCCTGGTACAGGATTTTAAAAATGATGAGGGCATAGAATTCCATTTGCATTATGACAAACTTGTTCAATTGATCAAACAAAATGCTGATAATGCCGACATGTATAAATTTTATATGACCGATTCTCTACCATCAGGTTTTGGAATAACACCCTTCAGGCAAGAAATACTAACTTCAATAAAGGCCTATGTTCTGGAACAGATGTGGTATAATAAAATACAAATGCCAAAACAGAATAGTCGTGTAAGAAGTAAGGCGATTGAATTTATTAACTACCTCGATTCAATTCACTAACAGGTAAAGTTATGGAAGTACATGCCCACTCACACACCTCAGAGCCCGGTTTGCACCGGGGCAGGAAAAAATGGACACACTATTTCTGGGAATTCCTAATGTTGTTCCTTGCTGTATTCTGTGGTTTTTTGGCGGAGTATCAATTGGAACATAAGATCGAAAAGAATCGTGAACGACAGTATATGCAATCCATGATCACAGATCTTAACACCGATCTTACAAATATGTCATTAACTCTTGACGAAAAGGAGACAATGATAAACGTCGGCGACTCCATCACGCAAACATTCATTCATGGCAATCATGAACAACAAAGCGCCAAACTTTATTATTACGCAAGGAATTTCTCTACATTAAAAAATCTCTTTTTAATGACCGATGGCACGCTAAGACAACTGAAAAATTCAGGTGGTCTCAGGCTTATCAGGAAATCCAATGTTGTGGATAGCTTGCAGGCATATGATAATATATACCAGCAATTTGTAGTGACCCAGCAAAATGAGATCGATTACCTGATGCAGTACAGGGATATGATGGGAAAAATTTTCGATGTAAAAGTATTCAACGGGATGGTAAAAACGTATCCTGACATCATGATGCCAGAGGGAAATCCTGAATTATTTGGTACCGATAAGCAGCAGGTAAATGAATTCTTGTTAAAAATTCACCTTTTGAAAAGAACCAAGCTGGCTGAGATTTTTTATCTTGATCAGCTCAGGAGAAAGGCTAATAACCTGGTTACACTTATTAAAAAGGAATACCGGATCAGTTAGCATTCGATCCCGTTTCGCCCGAAATATTTTTCTCCAGCAACTCGCTGATTTCGGAATACTGCTTCAAACCATTCATCATCGGGTATTCAATATAATAATGCATCGTATCGAGTCCTTTATGTAAACAATTACCGAGATGATGAATGACCTTTTCTTTATAATCCTTAAACCTGTTCTCCAGCGCCCACCAAACCATCAGAAGATCGCCATCAAGTACCATATCAGGTTCCAGTGCCTGGCGTTGTTCAAGCCTATTGATGATGTCAAGTGCTTTTTCTTTTTGACCAAGTCTTGCATACGCATGTCCAAGCGGCCCCAGGCCTTTCAGGGGATGATTGGCCAGGCGATGAACTTCGGTAAAGTATTCGACTGCTTTTTCCCAATCACCTTTCATGCCGGCACACCAACCTTTCATTTCAATCGCGACCCTCATCTTTGGGTTTATCTCCAGTTGCTTTTCGGCAATGCGCCAGGCATCGTCATATCTTTCCGCCATTGTATACGCTTCGCCAAGATAATTGTTGATAACGGTTGATAGCGGATCGATCTCCAGGGCTTTTTCAAGGATCTTTATCGCTTCCTGTTTTTTGCCAACTACTATATAATAATAACCCAACAACCTGTATGCTTCAGTGTACGCCGGGTTTAGCTGCATTGCTTTTTGCAAGGCCTCATGCGCCGCTTGCCATTTCTTTTCATAAAACAAATAAACCCTGGCTTTGGCAATATGGCTTTCGGCGATCGTATCATCAAGCCTTAATGCCTTGTCACTGTATTCACTGGCAAAACCAAATGCTTTTTCTGGTTTTAATTGCCCCGTAGCACCCAGGTTTGAATAAACGATAGCCATCATCGCGTAAGCCTGTGCATAGCCAGGTTCAAGTTCGATCGCCTGCTGAAAACATTCGAGAGCCTTGTAGTTATCGCCAGGAGTTAATTTATACCAGTAATGCAGACCCTTCAGGTAAAGCGTATAGGCGTTAACATTTTTGGTTGGCGCCTTTACCAAATGCTCTTTTTGGGAAGCCAGCGACAGGTTTTCCCGAAGCCGGTTGGCAATAATGCTGCTGATCTCATCCTGGACATGAAAAATATCAGTGAGATCACGATCATAATTCTCACTCCAGATATGATAGCCATCTGCTGCGTTGATCAGCTGGGCCGTGATACGAACCCGGTTGGCAGATTTACGCACACTGCCTTCGAGTATCTTATCTACATTCAATTTGGTACCTATTTCACGAATGTCATCAAGCTTACCTTTAAAGGCAAATGCAGAAGTACGCGAGGTAACCTGCAACCCTTCCACTTTGGTAAGTGAATTCAATAGCTCTTCCGTGATGCCATCACTGAAATATTCGTTTTCGGGATCAGGACTTAAGTTCACAAAAGGCAGAACGGCCAGGCGGTTGACCGGTGGTTTTGTTTTTCCTTTCAATTCATCTCTTGAGGGCACGACCAATCCGTTATTGGCAACGGCAAAAAGGCGCACCGGAACTTTTACATTTTTCATTTCAAAATGACCCAGCTCGCGAATGGATATTTCATTTTGATTTTTGACGTCGTCGGCAACTTTTTCGGAAATGAAAATGCTTCCGGGCACCGCAAGTGATTCGATTCTTGAAGCTAGATTAACGCCATCACCATAAACACCATCATCTTCAACTGAGATATCGCCGGTATGAATGCCAATACGCAGGTCGACCGTCGGTTCCTGCCTGAGTTGTTGTTGAATTTTTATTGCACAGTTCACACCATCAATGGCGCTGGAGAAAATACTTAAGGAGCCATCACCATAATACTGAAGAATTTTTCCGTTGTAGTTTTTAACTGACGAATCCATCACATCTTTCAAATGTTTTTGCTTCGCCTTTGCCAATTGCTCGTTCTCCTGCATCAGGGAAGTATAGCCCGCCATATCCGCAAACATTATTGCCGCCAGTTGTCGCATAAAAAAGAACACGAAAATAAGTGAATGTAGCGGCAAATGATTAGCATAATTATGTCAATGAAGATATTCTGTAAGTCTTAACTTTAACGTTATCGAAACAACTGTAAATGGAAGTGCACCATCACTCACATCTCGCCTCAAACGAGACACATACATCAGACCCCGGCTTACGCCGGGGCAGGAGAAAATGGACAGAATATTTCTGGGAGTTCTTGATGTTATTTCTCGCTGTAACACTTGGCTTTTTTGTAGAAAATCAACGGGAACATTATATTGAGCATATCAGGGAAAAAAAATATATCCAATCACTTTTCAACGATCTGAAAGCCGATACGGTGGCAATTGAGGACTTAGACGAGAGAAAGCGAAATGTTTGCAAAATGATTGATACAGTTATCATGTTGCTGAAAGGTGATAGCCGCAAATCGGCTAGCAGTAGAATCTATTACCTCGTGCGAAAAATACCTTATTCCGAGGGCAGATTCAGTTTTAGTACCAAAACATACGAACAACTGAAAAATTCGGGCAACCTGCGCCTGATCCGGAATACCTCGGTGCTGGATATGATTTCTGATTATTATCATGATGCAGATAATTCGGCTACCCGGGGGCCTTTGGATATGAATTTTGAAAACAGGCATGATCTCTATTTGTCAGTTCAAAAACTATTTGATGCTGGTGTTTTTCATAAAATGATGGATGCCGACGATCCGTTTGTTTTCAGTGAACCGCCTGGTCATCCGCCACTCCTTACAGAGGAACCGATAATTATAAATGAGATTTGTACCCGTTTACATTTTATGTATGGCACTCACCGCGTGATCATGGCAGATAATGAAAGGCTAAGAGTAAAGGCAATTGAGTTAATGAAGAAACTTCAACAAGAATATCATCTCAAATAAAATCGTATGGAAGTTCACCACCATGCACATACCTCGCGAAAAAAATGGACGCACTATTTCTGGGAATTTCTTATGCTGTTCCTGGCCGTGTTCTGTGGTTTTTTAGCAGAATATCAACTCGAGCATATAATAGAAAATCAGCGGGAAGAAAAATATGTTATGTCGTTTATTGAAGATCTGAAAGCTGACACAATGAAAATAAACCAGGTGCTCCGGGCTTCGATAGAACATCGGAACGGGTTAGATAGCCTGATGGGAGTATTGAAAGAACCCGGCTTTGTAAACAGTCCCGGTAAATTTGAGAATTACGTCAACAATGTTTTTTTGCTTCTCGCTTTCCATCAAACTGACAGAACACTTCAGCAATTAAAAAATGCCGGTGGAATGAGACTTATCCGGAAACAGGCGGCTTCTGACAGTATAATATCCTATGATAACATGGTTAAGGAAGTTGAAGAACAAAAAGAAGATTTGTATAATGCTAACCAGGCTGCTGCAAACCTGGCAGTACAAATTTTTGATTTTAATAGCTCTAATAATCCTTTCATCAATCGTACCCTGGTGCCAAGACCTGAAAAATTCAAATTACTTACAACAGAACCTACAAAACTTGGAGAATTGTTCAACAGTATACTTGGCTTCAAGGTCACCTCGTTTTTTTATTGTGTATGGTTAGAGGAATTAAAAAGTAATGCAGAACGTCAAATTATTTTTTTGAAAAAAGAGTATCACCTGAAATGAAACAATTATTTATACTCCTGCTAGTATCGCAGGCTGCGGTTGCACAGCAATACGATGTGCTTATTATCAACGGAAAAATAATTGATGGCACCGGCAATAGCTGGTTTTATGGTGATGTAGCGATCAAAGATGGAAAGATCGTTTATGTAGGCAAAACGAACAATGTCACCGCACCGAAAGTCATCAATGCAAAGGGATTGATCGTGGCTCCGGGTTTTATCGATGTTCATGGACATATTGAGAACGGGGTTTTTGAAAATCCTTCTGCAGGTAATTATATATATGATGGGGTAACTACGGTGATCACCGGCAACTGCGGCAACTCGGCGGATGACCTGAATAAATTCTTCTGGCGGATTGATAGCATGAAAACTTCCATCAATGTAGCTTCCTTGGTTGGGCATAATACGGTGA
>DASTIZ010000036.1:0-11339 GCA_035717045.1 Chitinophagaceae bacterium | reverse complement strand
GTAAATTCTTGTTTCCAGCTGCCGCCCGGTTGTTCGGTAAGACATATGCCTGTTCAACGCCTGCGTTACATTATCAATACGGTTCCAGTAAAGTATAATTCCATCGTTCACTCTTTGATTTCTTATGATCCTCATATTCCCCGAATTCTTTAGTTGCGTAATAGTTCGGTCATTAAAAGCAAATGTTATATTGTTAAGTGCCGGGTATGTGTACCTGTACGCCCGGATAACGTTTTCGTCGCGTGCTTCCACGCTGGTTAGCAACGTCAGCATTGTATCTAAATGCAATGCCCGTACTTCCAGGGTCGCAAGAATATTATTCATCATTGCAGTATCGGCCTGCAGATCAGCGACCATCAGCTTCATATATTGCTTTTCACGCAAATGCTCCACATAATGTTCACGTTGGTTTTCTACAAAAAAACCCAGTGTGACCGCCATGAAAAGCATAAAGAACTCCCAGAAATAATGTGTCCATTTCTTCTTGCCCCGGTGCAAACCGGGGTCGGATGAATGTGAATGATGATGTACTTCCATTTCTATTATTTCAATTTATATTCTGCAAGCAGGGACCTGATAATCTCAAGTGCGGTTTTATTTGCCTCGCGATAATAATACGTAACTATGTGGCTTAATCGCAATTTCCGGTCCGTAAGGTAATTGAGATATTTATCCATCTGCATGTCTGCGTTCTTCTGTAGCGGCAAGTCACGGGTTTCAAAAAAATCGTTTGGGTTCCCGGCTGCAAACAGCCCGGTAAAGTCCAAACCCTCTTTCGAATAGTCAACATAATAACTATTGATCAAAATACCGTTTCGCAGTTCCATTGTCTTATCCCGGTGACCGGCATCGATTTGATTCTGGGCAGCAATCAGACCCTGGAAGTAGTAATAGGAGTTGATAAGTGATACGAGGTCCTTATTTCGAAAATATCTAAGGTTACCCGATTGAATGAGTTGGTCGAGAGTTGACCGGCTCCAATCAATGCGAAATGAATAAGAAATAAATCTGCTATAATAATAGACTGCTGAGGGAACTGAGTTCTTATTCGATGATTTTTTCGCATTGGCAACAATGCTGTCGATAGCGGAAATAGTGAGATTTGTTACATAAATCCCTCTTCTTAATTCTCCTGTATCCAAACGCATATCGCTAAGAAGACCTTTAGCATATTCTTTAGCACGATGTGCCTCTACAAAATGTTCGCGTTGATTCTCAGCTAAAAAACCGCAGAATACAGCCAGGAACAACATGAGAAACTCCCAGAAATAATGTGTCCATTTTTTCCTGCCCCGGTGTATACCGGGGTCGGCAGCATGTGTCTCGCCTGAGGCGAGGTGGGAATGGTGGTGTACTTCCATATCAATTTTATTTCAGATAGTTGCCATTTTTTTCTCAGCCCCAAGTCTTATTCTCCTGTTTTTCTCCAGGAGTTTATGAACAGCCCATTTTTCCAGCCGATGGTGCAAGGGTACCAGGAGTGCCGCTATGCATACCAGTGCCAGCAGCATGAATACAGGATTGTGATATGTTATCTTTTCTAAAAAAGGATGCAACAACAGGTTAAGAAACTCGAATACGATCAGCAGGGCGATCACGATCAAAAAGCGGATCAGCCTTTCATCGATCGTAAAGCTATGACTAAGCACCAGGAACAGGATAATAAAAGTGATAATTCCCATGGCCAATAATGCATATTGTATATTATGTCTCCGTTTTTCTTCTTCCATGGCGATTTTCGCCTCTTCTTCCATAACCCGCAGCTGTTCACTAAATGCCAATGATTGTATTTTATTAAAATTATTTTGATTAAAAACAGAGTCTTTAAAAGACGATTCCAACATTGAATAATAATAAGCACTATCGGTTTGGCGGGTGAGTTCAGCAATCCGCCGTAAGAAACCGGCGGCTGTTCTTTTTACATCCGGATTATTCTTTTCTTCCCCCATTGTCATAAGTTGTCTGGTATGGTTAAGCGCCTCCGGTATTTTATGCAGCCTGATCAAAAAGTCTATATAGGGAGTCTTTATACTGTGCTTTATATAAAAGTAACGGACGGAATCAGCTCCTGCTACTGCGATTTCATAATGCAGTTCAGCGAGCACCGTATCGCCTTTTTTCTCATAAATAAGACCCAGCAGTCCCTGGGCCGCGCAATTGTAAACAGGACTTTTCAAATAACGATTGCTTTCATTCAGGGCCAAAACATAATGCATGGCCGAATCATAATTGTTTTTCAAAATAAAATACCGGCAGGTATACGCCTGCACCTGCGTAAGCATAAAATGATAAAATGGTGATGTTGTTGGCGGTAAGTTAGCCATGGCCTTTCGCAGGTATTTTATTTGCTCATCAGGATTGTTGAGTCTGTAATAGACAACAGCTATATCAACGTACAGGGAACTGAGTCTTCGTTTATCCTTTGCTTTTTCGGACAGCGGAATACCTTTAAAGAAATATTCCAGCGCATTGCTATAGTCACCGTTGTTCAAGAGAAAATAATTACCTACCGTGTTATACGCAATGGCCAGGAGAGAATCACTCTTTAATTGCTGAGCTATGCGGACCATTTCAACACACAAGGAGTAATCTATGTTTTCAGTCCCCTTTGTAAAAATGTCATCGACTATTCTATTTAACAGGTCAAACCGCTTTTCCGGTGTAGCTGTTATTGCCAACTCTGATCTTATACTGTCTGCATACATGTTTTGGGTGTTACCCGCACCGTAGGTAAAAACACTCAAAAAGATCACAGCAGTTATTTTCATCTTTTGTGAGTATTACGGTTTGAAAAGCACATCACTTTTGCTTGTCTGTTAAAATACGTATTGCTTAAATAAAAGTCAGTTTCGGGTCAGGATGATAGCTGTATTATTAGGGTGGTCTATTTTCATCACAAAAGATAATTAATTTTCCAATGCTCGGTGTAATTTTAAATTGACGAAATGAGTTCAGCAGCTTCCTTTGATGTAATCGTAATTGGAGTCGGTTCCATGGGATCGGCGACGTGCTGTGATGTGGCAAGAAGAGGCTATAAAGTTTTAGGACTTGAACAATTTGATATCTCGCATGAATTGGGTTCGCATGCCGGGCAAACCCGTATTATCCGCAAAGCATACTTTGAACATCCCGATTATGTGCCTTTACTTGAAAAAGCATATAAGAACTGGAATCACATGGAACAGGAAACAAGCGAACAGGTTTACTTTAAAACCGGTTTACTATATGCCGGAAGTTCAAAAAATGAAATCATAAAAGGAGCCAGGCTGGCTGCTTCGTTATACAACATCCCGCTGGAACAATTGAATATTAGTACCGCATCAACCCGTTTTCCTCAATTCAGTTTTCCCAAACATTTTGAAATAATGTTTGAAAGCGAAGCGGGGTTTATTACTCCCGAAAAAGCCATCAGGCTTTATACAGCGGAAGCGAAAAAGAACGGAGCGGTTATACATACACACGAAAAAGTGATCGAATGGAGTAAAGATGGAAGTGATGTAATCGTTAAAACCGAAAAGGATACTTATCACGCCAATAAACTTATCATTACCGCAGGTGCCTGGGCAGGGAAAGTCATTCCGGCTATGGCTGATAAAATAAGAGTGACACGACAATTTGTTGCCTGGATAAAGACAAAGGAAGATAAAAAGTTTGCGTTAAACAATTTTCCCTGCTGGATGATCGGTGACGATGAGAAACCCGGATGTTACTATGGATTTCCTTTGTTGGATACGGAAAAGTTTGGCGAGCCGGCCGGATTAAAACTGGCCCACCATTTTCCATTCCAACCGACCGATCCTGATCATGTGAACAGGGAAACCACAAATGAAGACATTGAAAACCTGAAATACTGCCTGGATAGATATTTGCCCGGTGTTTTTGATTCCGTATTACATACCAAAATATGTTTATATGGCAATTCGCCGGATGAGAATTTTATCATTGATAAGTTGCCGGGTTATGAAGAAAATGTCTCCATAGCCTGCGGCTTTAGTGGTCATGGTTTCAAGTTTGCTTCAGTGGTTGGAGAAATTTTGGCCGATTTGGCGATTGACGGTCAAACCAGTTTGCCAATTGAATTTTTAAATGCTGGTCGTTTCAACTGAAATTAGTTCTAAATTCACTTCTTAAAAATATCGTTTATGCCTTCTCGCCGTGGTTTCATCAAAAACGCTTCATTGTTTGCCGCAGGTTCTGCATTAGTACCGTCAGCCAGCTCTTCGGCATTTCCCTATTTTAAAAATAAAATATCTCCTGCCGATCAATTGAACATTGGTGCAATTGGCATCAATGGAATGGGCTGGAGTAATTTAACTGCCGCAGCAAAAGTGCCCGGAGTCAATGTGGTTGCACTTTGTGACGTGGATAAGAATGTGCTGGATAAGCGAGTGAGTGATCTTTCAAAGTTGAATATGGATGTATCGAAAGTGAAAACGTATGGGGATTACAGGAAGTTATTAGAGCAGAAGGATGTGGATGCCGTCATCATTGGCACACCCGATCATTGGCATGCCTTGCAAATGATACATGCGGTTGAAGCCGGTAAACATGTATACGTTGAAAAACCGGTGGGTAATTCTATTGAAGAATGTCGTGCCATGGTAGCCGCACAAAACAGATATAACAAAATAGTGCAGGCAGGTCAGTGGCAAAGAAGCCAGCAACATTTCCGGGATGCGGTAGATTTTATACGAACAGGACAGTTGGGAAATATCCGGACAGTAAAGGTTTGGTGTTACCAGGGTTGGATGAAGCCATCGGCAAAAGTTCCTGACTCAGATCCACCGCCGGGTGTTGATTACAATATGTGGCTTGGACCGGCACCAAAAAGAAAGTTCAATACCGGGCGGTTTCATTTCCAGTTTCGCTGGTTCTGGGATTATGCAGGGGGATTGATGACCGACTGGGGCGTGCATCTAATGGATTACGCTGTGTTTGGAATGAATGCAGATGTTCCAAAAACTGTTTCTGCATTGGGCGGTTATTTTGCTTACCCCGATCTATACCAGGAAACGCCCGATACGATGGGAGCCCTGTACGAATTTGACAAATTCAACCTGATCTGGGACCATGCCATGGGTATTGATAATGGTTTGTTTGGAAAAGATCATGGCATTGCATTTATTGGGAACAACGGCACATTGGAATTGGATCGCGGTGGTTGGGAAGTGATCCCTGAAAAAGGAAGTAAAGAAAAAGTAATTGTTGAAAGAAAAAAACCAACTGATAATGGACTGCTTAAACATTGGGAGAATTTTGTCGCCGCGATTAAATCAGGCAGGCAGGAAGATCTCAATTGCCCGATTGCAACCGGTGCACACATCGCTACCGTTTGTCAATTGGGAAATATTGCCTACAGGAGCAATGAGAAGCTCTCATGGGATAAAGCGAAGCAACAATTGACAAATGAAAAATTAAATCAGCAGTACCTGCGGGCTCATTACAACAATGGATACAAATTGCAAAAGGTTTAATACTGTTGAAAACTTTTTTCATACATAAAAATAATCGCTGATTTAAGCAAATTAAAATAGATTTTTTCCCCTCTTTTAAACCCTCCCGGATTTATTACGTCTGTTAATACGCAAAGACACCAACTCAACAACTCCACTCTAAGAACAAATTGATTTTCAAACGAAGAAAACGCATTATTACGATGACTTGCTGATTGGCATAGTTTTTTATTTAAGTACCAACAGCAAAGTCCTTAGTTGAAATCTTTATTAATCAAAAACGATCATCTATGAAGACGATGCAAAAAACAATCGCCCTAACCCTAACCGTTCTTTTATCAATTGTTGGTTTTTCACAGGTAAATCTTGGTGTAAGATCAACAACACAAGCTGCAACGAATGCAACCGTAAACGCAAATGCAGTAAAAGTAAAACCAGTTGTTACTACAGCAGCGCAATCGACTAAAGCAGCTGTATCCACAACTACGACTACCGGTTCTGCGGTAAAAACAAAAGCGGTGACCACGGCTGATGCAAAAACAACAAAAGCTGTTGAAGCAACCAATGACATAAAGAATGATGTAAAAACCGCGGCTGATATCAATGCTACAGCAGCCGCTAACGCACAAGCTTCAGCAAATGCGTCTGCCCAGGCCCGGGAACATGCAGCTCCTAATTCAGTTGTTCATGCCGATGTAAATTCAGCTACTTCGGCCAATGCAAAAACTGAAGTTTCAGTGAACGGCAGGAATACAATTGAAACAACGGAAAGAGCCGCTGCAAATATGGAGGCCGCTGCCGAAAAGAAAGCTGCCGCAACCGCAGAAAAAACGAATAAGATAAAATCAACAGCTGAAACCGAAGCGAAGTCAGATGTAAAAGCAACAAAAGAAACAGCAACATCTGTGAAGCCAAAAGCCAATGCTTCCGTTTCAGGCGAGGCGAAGTCCGAGACCAAAGTGAAAGCATCAAAGAATTAAATCCATATTCTGAATTTCTCTCGTTATCCTTCATCCGATATAATCTGTCTCGCCCCAGGCGAGACAGATTATCCTTAAAGAAAATTCATTGTCAAATGGCGAATATGAGACATACAGGACTCGTGTTGCTTATAATGTTATCAGTTTGCATGGCGAACGCGCAAACCGACTCGGCGGCAGGGACAAAAACGGGATTTAAGATCAGTGTTAACTATAATACCGGCCTTAATTATTATGGCAGAGTTGACAGCTTGCGTAGCAGCGGGTTCTTTCCTTTAGCGGAATTGTGGTTTAATGAAAGATTCTATATCAATGCTGCACCCGTTTTTGTAAATAATTCCATGGCTTCATTTGAGTATGCAGGAACCATTACATCGGCCGGGTATCAATTTAACGCCAATGATAAAGTACTCGGAAACATGTACGTGATAAAACCGTTTTACCAGCAAAGTGCTGCACTGGTTCAATCGGCATTAAAAGCACAGGCCGGCATGACGATCACCTTGCTGAATAAAGGTTTGAATGTAACGGGAGGCGGAGATGTAAAATTCAGTGACAAGACAGACTTTGGGCTTACCGCAGGTCTCGATCATATATTCAGACAGCAGCTAAATGACAAAGCGGTTTTGGTGATCGATCCTTCCTTCTACATCAATGCAGGTACACAACAATTCACCAGGAGTTATTTAAAAAGAACAAGCGGCTTTATATTCTTCCCGGGAAATGAACAGGTGGTTACGGAATCGGCACAGAAATTCAATATTCTTTCTTATGAATTTTCTGCACCGGTGATTGTTGCTTCGGGAAATTTTCAGTTGTTGTTCACACCATCTTATGTGCTGCCGCAAAATCTTATTGTAGTTGAAGGACGACCCGATCTGTCTGAAAGAGGTCAAAATTTATTCTATGCAACGTTCGGCGCAAAAATGAGTTTCTAGTCACGCAATAGCCGGACAGCTCTATGAGAGCGGAGGGGCTGCATTTATTGCAGCTCCCTTTTTATGGCTTCTACAGTTTTCTTTTCACTGCCAACAAAAATTTTATCATCCATGATAATTACAGGACGTTTCAAAAAAGTGTATTCGTCCAAAATGTATTGACGGTAGTCTTTTTCTGTTAATTTTTTTTCCTTTAGTTTCCATTCCTTGTATTTGATAGCACGCCGGCTGAATAGTGCCTCATAACTACCCGCCATCTTCTTCATTTCGTCCAACTGTGCCGGAGTGATCTTTTCAAATTTTATGTTCTGAAGCGTAAATTTTGGACCTATCAATTTATCCAGACCAGTTTCTTCAAATAACGCAAGGCTCGTCGTACAGTGACCGATGGTATAGATTTTTTTCATTTTTGTATGTCAGGGTCTCCAATCGGTGCCACGGTTTAAAACCGTGGCACCGATTGCTCAAGATGTATTCCAACGAAGGCGTTCCGGGACCCGATGAACACAAAGTAAACACAAAGGACCTAACGTCGTAAATAAGGCAGCTGTCTGTGTCCTTTGTACGATCGTTGTGTTCGATGTGATCCATGTGGTTCCAGGCACTGATTCAATCAAAATTGAAAATCAGCCACGAATGTGACGATTAGCGATCTGAGGCGTGAACACTTCACTTTGCTCAGTGCAGGCTACGCGTCGTAAAGAAAGTTAAATCAGGCTCAAAAGCCGGTATCAGAAATCTCTTTCCGCCCTTCGTAAACCGGATTTTTTCATTCTTGTTACTTTTGCAGATCAATCAGTGAGCTATGATCAAAACTGGAAATCCTATCATTAGTATTTACACGGAAATGACGCCAAACCCGGAAACAATGAAGTTTGTGGCCAATAAACTTTTATATCCCGGGAAGAGCATTGATTTTCCTGATGTGGAAAGTGCAAAGCCATCCCCCCTGGCAACTGAATTGTTCGGTTATCCTTTTATAAAGGCTGTGTTTATTGCGAGCAATTTCGTTACATTGACTAAAACTGCGGATACAGACTGGAACGATGTGATCCCGACTATTCGGCAGTTTTTGAAAGAATATCTGGAAGAAGGCAAGCCCGTGATCAATGAAGAAGAAATTGTTACAATCAAAAAAGAGAGCAGCAACGAGATCAGCGCCGATGATGATGACGTGGTAAAACGCATCAAAGAATTGCTTGAAAATTATGTAAAACCTGCCGTAGAAATGGATGGTGGAGCTATTCAATTCAAAAGCTATGATGATGGTGTAGTGAACCTGATGTTGCAGGGAAGCTGCAGCGGTTGTCCTTCATCAATGATTACGTTAAAAGCAGGAATTGAAGGAATGATGAAAAGAATGATACCAGAAGTGAAGGAAGTGGTGGCAGAGGCAGAATAAACCAGCCCCGATTGCTGTCGGGATACAGGATCAAAGAGATTTATCAGGAAAATAGGAAGCGGACTTCAGGTTCGCTTTTTTATTCTAAGTTTACCACTCAATAACCAACACGTGAATCAAACAAACACATATGCTATTGAAACTTCCGGGTTGAACTATATGTTTCGCTATGGAAGAAAGGTAGTGAATGAAGTAAGTCTGAAAGTTCCGGAGGGAAGCATTTTCGGATTTCTTGGTCCAAACGGCGCCGGTAAAACAACAACGATACGCCTGCTGACCGGCATGCTTGAAAACGACCAGGACAATATTTCAATTTATGGAAGATCATTAAAGAAAAATCTTCCTGGCATTTTTAAAGGAATGGGAACGCTGATTGAAACGCCCTCGCTATATCTTCATTTAAATGCCCGTGACAATCTGCGGGTGATCACACGATTGCGAAAAATGAATGAGGCCCTTGTCGACGAAGTATTGCGAATAGTCGGTCTCTTCGATGAAAGAAAAAGAAAAGTAAAAGAGTATTCCCTCGGTATGAAGCAACGGCTGGGTGTCGCTATGGCGCTGTTGCCGGACCCATCCTTATTGATACTTGATGAACCTGCCAATGGACTTGATCCTGCCGGTATCATTGAAATAAGAGAAATGCTGAAAAGATTGAATCGGGATCATGGCAAGACAATTTTTGTATCCAGTCATTTATTGAGCGAGGTCGAAAAAACATGCACGCATGTCGGGATCATTCATAAAGGTCTTATGAAATTCCAGGGAAGTATGGCAGACCTGCAGCAGAGTGCCGGGCATGGTAAACGGGTGACGATAAAGGTGGATGATACTTCGAAATGGGGGGAGTATGTGAGGGAAAAGTATCCGCAGGCCATAACCACGACGAGCAACGAGTTTATCTTGCCGGTTGAGACAAGCGATGATGTTACAAATATCAATCGTGATCTTGTGATGCAGGGTGTCCCCGTAAAAGCGGTTCGTACCAACGAAGGACTTGAAGAGTGGTTTATTCAAATGACCTCAAACTAATTGCTATGAATTTTTTCAACGATTATACAAAAGCGTTTAAAGCAGAATGGCTGAAACTCAGAAACTCGGGGGTGTTTTGGCTTGTGTTGATCATGGCTGCTTTTATTCCGGCGATATTTACATTGGTTGGCTTGCTGGCAGATGAAGACGGTATAACATCCATCACCAGGGAAAATCCCTGGAAAAGCCTTTTCACCAATAACTTCCAGGGCTTTGGGATATTCTTTTATCCTGTTTTTCTTACACTCGTGGTAATCCGTCTTACACAAATGGAGCATCGGGGGGGAGGATGGAAGCTGATAGAAGTACAACCGATCTCCAGGCTATCTCTTTATCTCGGTAAATTCAGCATTGCAGTTGTTGTGGCACTCTTCTGTATTGTTGCCTTATCGCTTTATATTTTATTGAGTGGCACGATCATAATGCTCGCAAAACCCGGTTCGGATTTTTCCAAATTTTCGATTCCATTTGATTTTATCTCAAGGCTTGGATTACGTTTATTGATATCGGGTCTTGGTGTGTTAGGAATTCAATATTTGTTTTCAGTCGTGATCAGTGGTTTTATCGGGCCCTTTGCGATCGGTCTTGTCGGAACCATTGCAGGTACAATATTTTTGGGATTCG
Organism: Chitinophagaceae bacterium; assembly: GCA_035717045.1. Taxonomy (GTDB): domain Bacteria; phylum Bacteroidota; class Bacteroidia; order Chitinophagales; family Chitinophagaceae; genus VBAS01. The sequence goes on along the minus strand of DASTIZ010000036.1, from coordinate 910 downwards.
GAAAATTATTATGGTGGCCTTATATCGCACCGGCGCAGTCTGTAACGAATCCCGATGGCAGCCCTGCTGGTAATCTCCTGATGTATTATGAATGGCTAAGTATAGCATGGATGGTGATAGCATTGTGGTTGGGTTATCAATGGTACCAAAGAAAAACTTTTCAACGGGCCTTCTTTAAACCAGTAACCAGGTTACTGTATGTGCTCATTCCAGCCGCTTTATTTGCCGCTTTCTTTATTTTTATAAATAGGCCGGTACAACTTTCTTCGCATAACCGCACGTTGATTGCCGGTACATTAGAAGCAAAGGATGATGTTAATAAGATTTACGTGATCGCAGAGCCATTGATGGATACAATTCTTGAAATCCCGGTTACCAATAACAGTTTTCAATTGGCTACCGATAAGAAAATACCGACTGCGGCTTATCTTTTCAAAGCCGGTAATATGGATCCTGTACAGGTTTTCTTTGGAACCAATGATAGTGTCGTTATTAAGCTAAGATCAGATGGAAGAAGTATCCGATTGGATGTGACAGGTAATCGTTTACCGGAGAATGAATTTATTAGAAGAGGGGGTATTAGGGGGAGCGACAGTTACAACTCTTATTATCTCGAAAACTACGGCTATGAGTTTAAGCCTTCGGCCTTTGCGGGTCGGGTGCTGAAACTATGGAAGAATGATATGGAGAAGATCGAGAATTATAAGACAGCCGACAACCTGAAACCTGCGGGTGATTTTATAGCCTTACAAAAGAAACTCAAATCGCTTTATTATTTGAAGCTGCTTGACTCACGCTATGCTCAATGGTACAGGGTATATCATCCAAATGAAACGCTTGAATATCCAAAGTCAGTTGAGGCTATCAGGAATACGGTGAATTATTCGGATAGTACTCTTTTAAGCTATAA
>DASTIZ010000035.1:0-7374 GCA_035717045.1 Chitinophagaceae bacterium | reverse complement strand
AACATGGCTGACTCTTACTGATCATAAAACATATTCGAGCGGTCTGGTAATTCTGACGTACATCATAAACAAGCAATAAATTCATTCAACCGTTTTTAGCGTGCTTATAAATTCATTTTCATCCTGCCATGATTTAGATCGCGGCTGGCGAACAGGCAACTATGATCGTTTTACTTTATCTTGGAGGCTGCAATAAAAGAAATCGATAATTGATGAAACAAAGACTTGCACAAATTGCGATCGTTATTAACGACTATGATGAAGCAATAGAATTTTATACCAAAAAATTGCATTTTGATCTTATAGAAGATGCCCCACTCAGTGATACAAAACGTTGGGTATTGATAAGACCAAAAGGATCATATGAATGTTGTTTATTACTGGCAAAAGCGGCCAGTGAAGAACAAAAGAGCAGGATAGGGAATCAAACCGGCGGCAGGGTGTTCTTATTTCTTCATACCGATAATTTTGAAAGAGATTATAATAACCTCCTGGATCAAAACATTGACATCGTAAGGCCACCCCAGCAGGTGGAGTATGGGAAAGTCGCCGTGTTCAAAGACCTTTATGGAAATCTTTGGGATCTTATTGAACCATCTGAAACAGGCGAAATCCAATGACATTTTATTCTGACGAAATCAACAGAATAAAAAAAGCGCTTTATCCACACGATGATCTGACACAACAGATCATCGCAGCGAAGCTTTATATAGACAAACATTTTGCGGATAGGATCGGTCTTGATGATACGGCCCGCAAAGCCCATGTTTCCAGGTTTCATTTTATTCGCCTTTTTAAAAAATATTATGGCCGTACCCCCCATCAATATTTGCAGGAAGTGAGAATAGACAATGCAAAGAAACTTTTGCAAAAAGGAAGATCGATCGATGATGCTTGTTTGTCAGTCGGGTTCACAAGTAAAACTTCTTTTATAAGCCTGTTTAAAAAGCTTACCGGTACGACACCCAATCAATATCAAAAAAGAAACTCTCACCCCTAGATCATCATGGCGATTATTACCGAAGCACTGGTCAAAAAAGCAATTTTGAAGAACGATTAATGGTTCTGATTTGTCAATTTTGTCAATAAACAACTAATTATGAAAGTTAAGGTGACAAGCGTATTGGTAGATGATCAAAAGAAGGCTTTAAAGTTCTACACAGAAATACTTGGGTTTGTAAAGAAAACGGATGTCCCGATGGGAGAGTACAGCTGGCTAACTGTCGTGTCTAAAGAAGAGCCCGGTGGAGTAGAAGTCCTGTTGGAGCCTTTGGGTTTTGCACCGGCACAAATTTATCAGAAGGCGTTGAAGGATGCAGGTATTCCATTAACCCAATTTTATGTTGATGATATTCAAAGTGAATACGAACGATTAGAAAACCTCGGGGTAAAATTCAGCCTTAAACCAACGCAAATGGGGCCAACCAGTGTTGCCGTATTTGATGATACTTGCGGAAACAACATCCAATTAATTCAGGTGTAAAGCTTCCTTATTATACTTGCTGCGATAGTCAAGTGGCGACATGCCCGTCACCTTCCTAAATACATCACGAAAAGCCTTCGTGTCAGCATATCCAACATCATACATCACTTCGGAAACAGTTTTTCTTCCTGTCTCAAACTGCTTTTTAGCCGATTCAATCTTTACCCGCTGGATATACTCTACCACGGTGTTGTTGGTAGCTTTCTTAAACCGCCTTTCAAATGTCCGGCGGCCTATGGCAAATTTTGAACACAGCTCATCGACACTGATCTTTTCCATAAAATTGTTTTCAATAAACTCCTGTGCCTTCTTTATTTCTTCGTCATCATGAATTTTTTGTCCCTTGAACATGGTGAATGGCGATTGACTTGCCCGGTCAATATCAAGAACAAAAAACTTAGAAGCCAGGATGGCCAGCTCACGATTTGTGTATTTCTCTACGAGGTGTAACAATAAGTTCCAATAAGAATTGGCTCCGCCACTTGTGTACAACCCATTCTGGTCAGTAACAATCTTATCATCGACAAGATCAACATCGGGGAACATACTCCTGAATTCATTTGCAAACAGCCAATGTGTTGAACAATTCCTTCCATTTAATAATCCTGTAGAGGCGAGTATAAAAGCGCCGACACATAGACTTGCTATTTCAGCACCGTTCTTATAGTGCTTCACTATCCATGGGATAAAATCCCTGTTAAGCCTTATCGCATTTTCAAGATTACCACTTATCGCGGGAATAATTATAAGGTCTGGTTTTTGAGCATTCTTAAGTGTTGCATCCGTGTGTATGGAGAATATGCCTTCGGCCAATCTTACTTCTTTGCTCAGCCCGACCAACTGTACGTTGAACAAAGCCGGTTTACCCTGGCTTTTTATAAACTCGTTTACTGCCGTAAACATATAGCGCGGGTCCGCGACCGCTTCTATTATTGCCGTTTCGGGAACAAGTATTGCGATATTCTTCATAAAGGTTTTCGTTTCTATAAAGGTAACCTGATTCATTGTCGCAAACAACCCCTTGGATTGACGTATTTGCACAGCGTAGGTTATAAAAACGGACAATAGCTTTGTCCAGGACAAATTTGATAATATGGAAAAATATTTGCTAGACAATGACATCCCTGTTTTTTATGTACAGGCGCAATCATTTCCAGATGGGATCAAACCGGCTTTTGAAAAACTTCATTCTTTATTAAACACAACGGACAACCGTAGATTCTTTGGTATCTCTTATGCTGAGAAGCCCGGGAAAATTATTTATCGGGCCGCCGTTGAAGAAAATCATCCCGGTGAGGGAAAAGCGCTCGGTTGTGAAACTTTTACGATAAGAAAGGGATACTATATCAGCACATATATACAAGATTTCATGAAAGATATTCCGGCTATTGGGAAAGCATTTGAACAAATGTTGAAATATCCAAATATAGATCCCGGGGGTTATTGCCTCGAAATATATGGGGGCATGGCGAATGTAAGATGTTTGGTCCTCTTAAAAGCCTGATCAATAAATGAATTTTAAGTAGTATAATGAAAAGTATGACACACATTAATGCATACCTGAATTTCAATGGGCTAACCCGTGATGCTATGACATTTTACCAGGAGTGCCTGGGTGGAGAATTAGTGATGCAAAAAATCTCTGAATCACCAATGGCAGCCAGGATGCCTTCGGAAATGGGAGCAAAGATCCTTCATAGTAGCCTGAAAAAAGACAATATGGTTTTGATGGCTTCGGATATGATGGGCAATAGTATCATCAAAGGAAATTCAATTTCGCTTTGCATGAACTGCAGCAGTGATGAGGAGATCAATTTATTTTTTAACAAGCTGTCCGATGGAGCCAGGATCAATGAGCCTCTTTACCAATCATTCTGGGGTGCTACTTTTGGATCGCTTACTGATAAATTTGGGATTACCTGGATATTTAATTATTCAAAAAATTAATCTTGGCAAATATTAAATAGGGTTTAAATTTATGACCCCGAAAAACGATTGTAAATAATAAAAATTGATAGTTATGGAAACAACAACCAACGCCTCAAAGGTTACAGTTCAATCCACTGTAAACGCACCGGTAGAAAAAGTTTGGGAAGCCTGGACAAAGCCTGAACATATTACCAAATGGAATTTTGCATCTGATGACTGGCATTCGCCATGGGCGAAGACCGATTTCCGTGAGGGTGGAGCTTTTTCAGCAAGAATGGAAGCCAAAGATGGAAGTATGGGATTCGATTTTGGAGGAGTATATGACGTGATAAGAAATAATGAATACATTAAATATACCATGGGCGATGGAAGAACCGTCGAAACGAGTTTTAGCAAAGAAGGTGACGCCACTAAAGTGGTAGAAACGTTTGATGCTGAAACCACGCATCCTGTCGAGCTACAAAAAAGCGGCTGGCAGGCAATCCTGGATAACTTTAAAAAGTACACAGAAAGTATTTAGTAAAATAAAATTCTACTGCTATGGCAAGCGTAAGCACATACCTGAATTTTCCAAATTATACAGAAGAAGCATTTAATTTTTATAAATCTGTATTTAAGACAGAATTTAATGGAAATGGTATCATGCGGTTTAAGGATATACCGCCTCAGGAGGGAACACCGCCGATGGTTGACGAGGTTAAAAACCTTGTGATGCACGTTGAATTACCAATTACCGGTGGTCATGTGCTGATGGGGACGGATGCTCCGGAACAAATGGGGTTCAACGTCAAGTTTGGGAATAACGTTTATATCAATCTTCAGCCGGATAGCAGGGAAGAAACAAAACGTCTGTTTGATGCGTTATCCGAAGGCGGTAAAGTGGAGATGGAATTGCAGGATATGTTTTGGGGAGATTACTTCGGAAGCTGCAAAGACAAGTATGGCGTACAATGGATGTTTAATTGTTCAGCAAAATAGTATTAACTAAACCTAAACCAACAATGAAACCCAAAACGGTCAACATTCTTTATTGGATATTCACGATCATTTTTGCGGGTCTAATGATCTTTTCAGCCGTGGGAAGTCTGACAGTAAATGAAGACTCAATTAATCTTATCAGTAAAGGATTAGGATACCCTGAGTACTTTATTCCCTTTACCGGCTATGCAAAGCTGATTGGTTCTATAGTGATCTTAATTCCTGGATTGAAGACTATTAAAGAATGGGCCTATGCAGGTTTGTTCTTTGATCTGGCGGCGGCTATCTATTCATTTGCAGCAGCACCTAACATGAAATATGATCCCGGTATGTTAAGTATGGGTATTTGGGTTTTATTTGGAATACTATCATATATTTTCTGGAAGAAAAAATTAAAAGCAGAAGGCAACAAAAATCCTCGTTATGAGTAAAATGAAAAAGGCTGGCTCGGTAGAGGAATATATCGCTGCGGCGGAGCCGGAAGCAAAAAAAGCGCTTAAGGACATTCGTAAAACGATCAAGGCCGCAGCGCCGAAGGCGGAAGAGGTGATAAGTTACCAGATACCGGGTTACAAATATCATGGTATGCTTGCCTTTTTTGCTGCGTGGAAAAATCATATTAGTTTCTATCCTGCGCCCTGGGGTACTGATTCATTGAAAAAAGAGATGTCTGCTTTCGAAGGTTCAAAGGGAACGATAAAGTTTCCGCTTGATAAACCCATGCCGCTAGCTTTAATAAAAAAGATGGTGAAATACAGGATGAAAGAAAATGAGATGAAAGCCGATCTGAAAAACTCCCTTAAAAAATAATGGCTAAAATAAGCTCCCCGAAACCGACCGAAACAGAACAAGTAAAAGAATGGATGAACAAACTTAATCCTGGATTTACTAAAGCCATTAATACGGTTCGAAAAATCATTAAGATGGCTGGGCCAAAATTGCATGAAAGAATAAAATGGAATGCGCCGAGTTATTATTATAAACCCAGCCGGCCGGATGAGTCCATTCAGGCAGCCGGCGAAGACATCGTCACTTTTGGTCCAACAAAAGCAAAGGACAAGATCATGCTTGTTTTTCACCATCCCAATATTGTAAAAATAGAGTCCCGCCTGTTACAGGGAAATTTTAAAGACCGCAGGCTTGTCTACCTGAACTCAATGAAAGAAATAAAAGAGGCACAGGCGGAATTAGAAAAAATAATAAAGAAGTCTGTTCAACTTATGCAAAAAGGTTGATGGCAGTAAATTTTCCTTCTCAACCAGCATTGTTAGGATACCATTGAATGTTTCCACCATTATCAGCTGTCTGTTCTTTTTAAAAACTGTAAAAAAAATTTGTGTAACCAAAAGGTTTCATATACATTTGTGTAACCGAACGGTTACAAATTTAATTTTTATGAGGCGGGATGTATTCCAGGCAATAGCAGACCCAACGCGACGGGAGATCATAAGTATGATCGCTTATCAATCGCTGAATTTGAATGCGGTTGCTAAGAAATTCCATATCAGTCGCCCGGCGATATCAAAACATATTAAGATTCTCACTGAATGCGGGTTGATCTCCATTTCTCAAAAAGGAAGAGAACGCCATTGTGAAGCTAATCTTCGAAAGCTTAATGAAGTTTCAGAATGGGTTGCGCAGTATAAGAAATTCTGGACACAGAAGCTCGATGCATTAGAAGATTATCTTGAAGAAATTCAAACCCGCACGCCCGGCCGGCAAGGTGAAAATAAATTAACGGCAAAAACTACAAAACATGCAAAACGAAAAAAATAAAAATGAGCACAAACGGCAGTTGTCAATTTCGAGAGTTGTAAATGCTCCCTGTGAATTAGTCTGGAAAGCATGGACTGAACCGGAACATATAAAACATTGGTGGGGTCCAACTGGTTTTACCAACACAATTTTTAGAATGGATGTACGACCTGGCGGGGAATGGGAATTTATAATGCATGGGCCCGATGGCACTGATTATAAAAACAAACATATTTATAAAGAAGTAGTGAGGCCTGAAAAATTAGTATTGGAACATGTGACCGGGCCAAAATTCGTGATGACGGTGACATTTGAAGAACAAGGTAAGCAAACTCTTGTAAGCATTCACTCACTCTTTGAATCTGCAGAACAGCTGCAGGAAGTAATTAAAGTGTTTAAAGCAGACGAAGGAATGAGACAGAATATTGACCGAATGGAAAAGTATGTAACTAATCTTAATAAAGAAATTGTTGTATGAGTGGAGAAAGTTTACAATGCCCCGATCGAAAAAGTCTGGAGAGCAATCACTGACAAAGAGGAAATGAAGAAATGGTTTTTTGATATCGCAGAATTCAAGGCCGAGCCGGGATTTGAGTTTGAATTTATTGGACAAGGCAAGCACGGAGACCAGTTTTTACATGTTTGCAAGATCAAAGAAGTGATCAAAAACAAAAAACTCAGCTATAGTTGGGGATACGACGGGTATGAAGGTGATTCTCTTGTGACTTTTGAATTGTTTGAGGAAGGAAACAAGACAAGAGTAAAACTTACGCATGCCGGGCTGGAATCATTTCCCGTTACGCCAAATAATGATTTTGCAAAAGAAAACTTTATGCAAGGTTGGACCCAAATCATTGGCACGGGCTTGAAAGAATACGTAGAAAAGACCGGCATTTGACAGATCTCACCCTTATCATTCGCTCCAATGACTATCTTTGACCGCCTATGATAAGGTTGAAATTAAGGAACCCCGCCAGGATCCTGTTTGCTTATTCTTTACTGTCGTGTGCTTCCTTATTTTCATATTCACAGTACATACTTAACGGATCGGCTACGCAAAACTCATGCAACTGTTATACGCTGACACCTGCCCAATTTACGCAGGCGGGAAGTGTCTGGAACAGTAACAAGATAAATCTTAATAATCCTTTTGATTTTTGGTTCAATGTATATCTCGGTTGCCAGGATGTAAATGGTGCCGACGGAATTGTTTTCATGCTTCAACCCAT
>DASTIZ010000034.1:0-7540 GCA_035717045.1 Chitinophagaceae bacterium | reverse complement strand
TTTTTTGGGCAAGAAGATCTACAAGTTCTTCCATCGACATATACGGGAAGGCAGGCATAGGGGTTTTTTAGCGTTAGTTAAACTGTTTAACTGATTAAGCCGGCTTACTGCTACAAGAATTGTGCGAACCTTTTTAAAAATAATAAAACCGGAGTTTTACTATTCAGGAATTGATATTATCGAATTCACAGATTAGAAAAATTTGGTGTTGATACCAGCTTGGATATTTCTATTTGACTTTTGTTGTGTTGCTATCGCTTCACTTTCGATCCTATTCATCGTTATTCCGGCTTCTATGTTTCATCCGCTTTCAAACTATCTGCATATTGAGTATCCAATCCCCGCCGGGCGGGGAAGTGGATCATCGTGAAATAACGGTGCCACGGCTCCGAGCCGTGGCACCGTTAAAAGATGCTATATAAGAAAAAAGTAGATCACCACCTCGCAACGATCTTTAAATTCACTAAACGCGGAGTCAATCGATTAGGTAATGTAAATACATTGTTTGCAAAATCTTTGATCAGCAGATATGAGATGGTATTTGGACGATCGATTAGATTGAATACCTCGAGACTTGCCCAGATGTTTTCAAAGTTGCGGAAAGGAGAGTGGCTTCGACGACTCGATTTATCTGCATCCAGTAACAATGCGCTGAAACCAATATCAACCCTTATGTACGGTTCAATGAAGGCTGCATTGCGATACTTTATACTGCCCGGAATATTATAAGGAAGGTTGGTACCGTAGATCGTATTTAAATAAACTCTGAAATTTTTATTCGTTGCGAGGTAATCCTGGAAGAACATACCAAATGTAAGTGTGCGATCCGTTGGACGACGCAACCAGCCACCTTCGACAGTTGAGCTATCGATCGGTTGAAACAATGAATCGAGCGTGTACACTTTATAAAAATCACCGCTAATGTTTTCTTTGGTCTTCATAAAGCCGATGCTGATCCAGCTTTCAGCATCTTTTACCAATTCACCAAAGAGCCGTGCTTCAACACCTGCCGCATAGGCTTTAGCGTTATTTTCACCAAAATAGCGGATACGAACATTGTCGATATCATAAGGAACAACATCATTCATTTTTTTATAATAGGCTTCCGCAGTCAATCGCATCGGTTTATCTCCTGATCTGAAATTATAATCAAAGCCACCGACCAATTGCCAGCTCTTTTGCGCTTTCAGGTCTTTATTTACTGTACCATCATATCTTCTCAACTCACGATAGAACGGGGGCTGATGATAAGCGCCCGCAGCGGCACGGAAAATAATATCCTTCCCGGACTTAGGTCTCCAACTAGCCCCGATCCTTGGTGAAAGAAGAAATTCTTTGTTGAGCGAATTATAATTATAGCGAAGACCTGCCTGCAGTGTGAAAGAATGCAACGAATCTCCAAAAGCCAAATTATCCTGCACATAACCTGAAAACTTATTGATGTCAAGTGATGCTGATGACTTAAGCACTTTGTTTAGCTGCAGCATGTTTGGCGTAAATGGCAATGAATAGCCTGCGGAGTCCTGGTATTCCCATTCATTTAGTTTATCGGCAATTGATGTCTTGTCAAACCCAATTCCCCATTGAAAAACGTTTTTGCCTTTATCCAGTGTTCCTTTGTGTGATATGTTCCAGTTCTCAATGTCAAGCTCGTTTCTTGCAAAGTTTTGAAACACTCCGGCACCAAGAGGATTTACAATCAGGCCAAAGGTTGGTTTTGCTTTATCAAAATCCCGTTCACCAAATAAGTAGGCACCCAGTATATCGATATTTTCTACTTCATCATTTTCGAATCTTGACACCATCCATTTCAACCGAAGGTTGGTTTTTGGCTGGTTGGTGATCGCGAGCCCAATCATATTTGTCTTGTACTGATCCTTTTCCTGCCCTTCAAAATACACATCAAGCCCAAGTACTGCGCTAAAAAATGGAGAGAACACAGAAGAAGTAAGCTGGCTGTATTGCGGGACCAGTGTGAATTTTGTTTGCGAGATGTTTCCTAAAAACTCAGCCTGCCATTTTTCATCGAATTGATAATTGATCAATGCCTGCAGATCGGAGGAAGAAGGAACATAATTGCCCTGTGTTTCCTGGCGACTTAATAAATTTTTATTACTCCGATTCCTGGCACCAATGAGATAAGTGAAGCGATTGTTGCCTGAAGTTCCTTCCAGTTCCAATCCTTGTTCAAGAATGCTAACATAGGCAGAGCCGCCAAATCTCCTTGGTTTTTTGTATTGAATATCCAGCACACTGCTCATCTTATCACCATACTTTGCCTGGAAGCCACCATTGTAAAAACTGATATTGCGAACCATCTCTGGATTAATAAAGCTTAATCCTTCCTGTTGCCCATTGCGAACAAGGTAAGGGCGAAATATCTCAAAGTCATTTACATAGATCAGGTTTTCATCATAGCTGCCACCACGAACGGAATATTGGGAAGTAAGTTCATTATTCGAACCAACAAAAACTTTGATCAGGCTTTCAACTCCCATTACAGGGGTTGGCAAATTAATTACAGACTTGGGATTCGGTCTTATTAGTCCGGCTTCCTGTCTGTCACGTTGATCGGTGACGACCACTTCGGTCAGGGTCTTACCCTCCCTCTCCATCCTGATAACGATGGTCTCTTCTTCATTTTCACTTAATAAAAAGTTCTTTTGTTGTTCTTTGAACCCGGTATAACTGAAAATAATTGCAAATGCACGGTCAGCTGCGACTTTTAACCTGAATGTTCCTGAATCGGAGGTTACAATTCCTTTTTGCTGACCTAGTATGGTTACTGAAACATCTGAAAATGGATTTTCATTTTCATCCAGCACTTTTCCGGAAACGAAGGCTGACTTTTTTTGTGCGGAGGAAACAATAGACAATAAGCAACAGGCAACAGACAAAAGGCTACAGAGCAGGATTGGTTGGCGGTTCATTCCTAAGAAGCGGATTTTGAACACAATATTACTTAATTCTTCCGGGTTTACCTATAAGGCTAATAAGGTTTATTATGCTGTGTTGATCTTTCTACCAAGGTTACTCTTTCTGATTTAAGTTTAACCTCATTGGAACGTTAGTGAACACCCAATAACCTTATTACATTATTTCTTAATTCTTCCAAAGTTTAAATAAAGTGGAAATACAACTTTCTTCACTTCACCTTCCGGCCAAAGTTTTATTATTTGTTCTTCAATCATGAATATTGGAGAATAGCCGTTCGCGTTAATGAATTTCTGAACAGCACTCCAACTCCTGATATAACCAAGGAGGTCTTCCCGTTTCCAGTGTAGAACCGTTTCAAAATCCTTTACCGGTAGCAACTTGTAATCGAAGTCGATTGTTCTATATTTCTCTTCAACGTATTTCCTTTCATAGTCCCAGTAGGGCTTTGTTACATTCTCATAAAAATCATGAACTGCTTTGTCTACTCTGTCATTCCCCGTCGTATGACTATAATATGCCCAAACCGCAACAACTGCATCAGGTTTGCAAACCCTTGTTGCTTCCTGTTTAAATTTTTTCCAGTTAATCCAGTGATAAGCCTGGGCGACTGTTACAAGATCGAAGGTATCGTCATCAAACGGCGTTGATTCAGCAGAACAAACAGAATATACAATGTTTTCTTTTCTTGTTGCTTTTTCAATTTGTGATGCGCTGATATCCGTCGCAATAACTTTTTTAAAATAATCGGCTAAAACGACAGCGGCCTGGCCATTACCTGTTGCGCAGTCCCATGCAATATTTTTTTCTTTTACAAATGAGAGTACGTACTCGTAAAGGTCTTTTGGATAAGTAGGTCGGTATTTGGCATAAAGGTCGGATTGCCTGCTGAACAGGTCTTTTGCCATCTGCCTATAATTTTTTTAATTGAGCAATTACTTGTTTTGGATCTTGTGCACTGAAGACAGTATTACCGGCAACCAATACATCGGTACCGGCTGCAACGACCGTTGCGGCATTTTCTAGTGTAACACCCCCGTCTATTTCAATTAACACCTTTGCGCCTTTTTCATCAATCATCTTCCGAAGGGTTTTTATTTTTTGCAAAGTGTGATGAATGAATTTCTGTCCCCCAAATCCCGGGTTTACGCTCATCATGCAAACAAGATCAATATCGGCAAGCACATCATGTAAACTTTCAACAGGTGTATGTGGGTTGATCGCAACACCGGCCTTCATACCCATTGATCTTATTTGCTCGATATTTCTGTGTAGATGCGGACATGCTTCATAATGAACAGAAAGAATATCGGCACCGGCATTTTTAAATTGTTCGGCATAGGAACCCGGTTCTTCTATCATCAAATGCACATCGCAAACTTTCGTTGTTGCTTTTCTGAAAAATGCAACGATCATGGGCCCGAAACTTATGTTAGGAACAAAATGGCCATCCATTATGTCTAAATGATACCAGTCGGCCTGGCTTTCATTCAGCATTTTACATTCGGCTTCAAGATTAAGAAAATTGGCGGCAAGAAGGGAAGGGGCAACTATGGGCATGTATCAATTTTGCATTGCAAGATACAATCAAGAAATTATTAATTAATAATTTATTAATTACTGATTCTCTCAGCAGCTTCTTTTGCCTCAATAAGCGTTTTATCAAATGCGTAAGCCCGCTGGTAACTGATCTTTGCCTCTTCTTTTTGTCTCAATGCTTCCTGGGATTTGCCTTTCCAGAACCAGGCATCGGCAAATGTGTTGGAAACTTTTATTGCGAGGTCGTAAATGGCTATCGCTTCACTATACCTGGCCTGTTTATAAAGGATCCTTCCTTTTTCCATATAAGCATCCAGGAAAGTATAATCTTTGTTTATACTTGAATTGAATTGCTGCAGAGCTTTGTCGTAATCGCCAATATTATAGTAATAAACACCTTTCAGATAATCAGGGTTGGGATCCCGCTTGCTTTCATCGTTTTTGATCATCGAGTCGCAAATCGCAAGAACTTTCGGATTTTTTGTTTCTGCATAAAGATTTGCCAACTGTAAACCCGCTTCAGTCAATTCGCCCGGTATGACAAAAAATTCAAGTGATTTAATAGCATTTACCGTGTCCCCATCCTGGGCCAACAGTTCTGCTCTTTTAAACAAACCATTAAAGTAAACTTTCATGTTAGCAGAGTCGCCCCATCTTAAGCTCATCGAATCTAAAAAATTTATTGCCTCCCGGTATTGGCCAGCCTCCTGCAACGCAACAATAAACTCAAATTTCAGTGAAGTATCGTTTGGATGCTTCCTTATTGAATCCCGGAAAGAATTAAGCAACCGTTGCACAGAATCTTTCGTCTCGGTAGTTTTTACAGCGGGACTATTATCATTACAGGAAATTGCAATGAAAATAATTAGGGGAAGTGCAACGAGATTTTTCATAAAATATTCAGGCTGATATGACAAAAGTCTGACATTTGCCGGGGTTTCTGAAAATAGTTTTGCTAAAATTTTTTAACTGATGCGTTATATGAGATCTTTTTCACCGGTAGCAGCGTTTATTGTTGGACTAATTTCAGTTTCTTTCGTAACAGACAGCAAACCGACCCGTACTGCTGATCTCCCGATCGCTACTGGGATACCATTGACCATTGACACTCTTCAATACCCTAGCGAAAAACATCTAAAGAACGTGCAGCAGCTCACTTTTGGTGGTGACAATGCAGAAGCTTATTTCAGTTTTGACGGCAAATGGGTGATCTTTCAACGTACTAAAGTTGATGAAGGAGTTCCTTGTGATCAGATATTCATAGGTAAAGTTCCCGAGCCTGGTGAAAAGTTTGAATACAAAATGGTAAGTACAGGTAAAGGAAGAACAACCTGCGGTGCATTTTTGAAAGATGGTAAACATGTTGTATATGCATCAACCCATCTTGGTGCAGATACTTGCCCACCGGTCCCTGATAGAAGAAAGTACGGTAACAAATATATCTGGCCCCTGTATGACAGCTATGATATTTTTATGGCAGACCTGGATGGGAAAATTGTAAAACAATTGACAACGAGTAAGGGTTATGATGCCGAAGCGACAATTTCCCCGGATGGCAAAACAATGCTGTACACTAGTGATAAGGACGGCGATATCGATCTTTACATGATGGATCTGAAAACTGGTAAAGAAAAAAGAATTACGAATACACCTGGTTACGATGGTGGTGCCTGGTTTAGTCCTGATGGTAAAAAGATCATCTGGAGAGCAAGCCGTCCCAAAACTGAAGTAGAAATCAAAGAGTATAAGGAGTTGCTTGCTGAGAATTTAGTAGCGCCAACAAATATGGAAGTATTTATTGCCAATGCGGATGGCAGCAACGTGAGACAGGTAACAAGATACGGACAGGCTAACTGGGCCCCTTATTACATGCCCGACAGTAAGCGGATCATCTTTGCAAGCAATCATGAGTATAAGAGAGGATTCCCTTTCAATCTGTACACGATCAATGAAGATGGAAGCGGTTTGAAAAGGATAAGTCATGACAACGGCTTTGATGCTTTCCCGATGTTTAGTCCCGACGGTAAAAAGCTTATCTTCTGCAGTAACAGGAACAACGGCGGCACCCGGGAAACCAATGTATTTATTGCCGATTGGCAAGAATAAATTCAAGGTTCATACGTTATTGGGGATGGTATTTGTTAGATCCGATTCATCCTGAAAAACAACTGTATGAAAACGAAAGCCTTCATTGCCATACTCCTGTTATTTAGCACTATTGCCTGTAAAAAAGAAACAACCTTCACTAATAACCCTAATGCAGATGATTTGCATGATAAAGCTGTAGGATTCTCTGCCAACCATCTACTAAGTGCCGGTACTTATAAATCTCTAAAGATCGAATTTCAATATATGACGGGGTTTGCACCCGATGCAGCCGCGCTCAATCATTTACAAAGTGTTTTGAGTGCTTATTTAAACAAGCCTTCGGGTATAACTATTGTTACAAAAGAAATTCCGGCTTCTTCATCAACCACGCTTTCAATTGACCAGGTGAGAAAGGTTGAAGAAGAAAACAGGACAGTGTTTACAGTGGGCGACCAGCTTGGCGTTTACTTTTTGTACACGAACGGGAACTTTACAGACAATAATGTGTTGGGGGCGGCTTACAGAAATACATCAATGGTGTTGTTTGGTAAAAAAATACATGATAACTCCGGTTCGTTAGGACAAGCAAGCAGAACGAAACTCGAAGCGACTGTGCTCGAGCATGAATTTGGCCATATACTCGGTCTTGTTGATATCGGTTCGCCAATGCAAACTAATCATAAAGATGCCGCACATGGCAATCATTGCAGCAATACAAATTGTTTAATGTATTATGCCTCTGAGACAACGGACATCCTTGGATTGTTGGTCACAGGCAACATCCCATCGGTTGACGGAAACTGTGCTGCTGACCTGCAAGCTAACGGTGGGAAATAGTTTCAGGTTTCAAGTTTGAGGTTATAAAGAATCGATTAACTTCGGCCTCTAAACCAAAATCAACTACATGGAAACCGGCTTGCTTCATTTACACAGCATACTTCGCTGGATCATATTATTGCTTTTGCTTGTTTGCTTAATA
>DASTIZ010000033.1:0-6840 GCA_035717045.1 Chitinophagaceae bacterium | reverse complement strand
CCCCGTTGCCTTACGAACCGTTGATAAAGGACCTTGAAGAAAAGTTAAACCAGTTAGGTCTTCGCCCTTTTCCCTTGCCAATGGGCGTCAAGTTACCGCAGGATTATTCCGCATCGGAGGCCCCGGTTATTTTGGAAAATTTTGATGGCTTTCCTGATCTCACCGATAGCAAAGCCGATGGCCAGGTCATGTGCCTGCGACCAGCGTTAAAGAATAAGAATGTGACATTGATAACCCATGCCTATGTTGAGAAACTATTGACGGATATAAAAGGAAGTAAAGTAAAGGAGGTTTTGGTTTGGATTCATGGGGAAAAAATAAAGTTCAGCGCTGATGTGTTTATTGTGGCTTGCGGTGCGGTAAACAGCGCTGCTTTGTTTTTACGGAGTGCCAATGATATGCATCCAAATGGATTGGCAAATTCATCTGACCAGGTGGGGCGCAACCTGATGCTGCATCACAATGGATGTTTGGTTGCCTTTACAAATAAGAAAAATGACTGTGTGTTTCAGAAGAGCCTGGGACTAGCTGATTTTTACCACGGAGCTGGTGACAGTGAATTTCCACTCGGTGAGATTCAATTGATGGGGCGCAATGATCCGGATACCATTTTATGGATGGGAGAGACTTTGTTTCCGGGTAAATCTTACCAGGAGCTGAAAGAAAAAAGTATTGATTTCTGGTTGACGGCAGAGGATCTTCCCTCAACCGATAATCGTGTCACACTACGCAACGATGGGGGCATTAAGGTGAGCTACACAAGGACAAATCACACAGCTTATGAAAAACTAAAGGACAAACTCAAGGAAATTTTCGTAAAGCTGGGTGAACTCGATCCCGATTACAGAGACGTAAAATGGGGAGGTTATGATCTTGATATCAGTGGTATGAGTCATCAGAATGGAACTCTCCGGTTTGGGCACAATCCAAAAACATCGGTGCTTGACCTGAATTGCAAGACCCATGATCTGGAAAATGTGTATGTGGTGGATGCAAGTTTCTTTCCCAGTTGCGGTGCATTCAATCCGTCCTTGACGATTGCGGCGAATGCCTTGAGAGTCGGGGATCACCTGATCAGCAATGTTCTTAAAGCGAATACGGTTAGTAAAAATGAAATGATGGAGGTTGACTAATGCGGCAACTAAGTAAAACAAGGTCGATTCTCTATCATCTTTATCCGGGGGTCATTATCACAATATGTTTCGCCATCCTGGCTCCCGTTTTTGTAAAGTATGGGCTGCCTCCACAGCTCAGTGTATTAGTCGCCATAGCTATCGCCGCGGTACCACTTTTTATTTTGCATTTGAACAAAGCTAGAATAAATGAACACAAAAATTCATTAAGAGATATAAACCCCTATAAACGCAAACTTTCAACCGGGAAATTAGTCTTGTCTATAACCGGGCTTGTAATTTTTGCATTTATTATTTGGGGCGCTACACAACCATTGAACCAGGTCATTACACAAAAACTCCTGAGCTGGTTGCCCGATTGGTACACCGTACAGGATTTTCATGGTTATGGAAAGCGAGCGATATTGATTACTCTCATCCTTAATTTATTATTGAATGGAATTATTGCGCCGCTTGCTGAAGAGTATTATTTCAGGGGTTATTTATTACCAAGAATGGAAAACTGGGGCAAATGGAGTTTTGTCTTAAATACTGTCCTGTTTTCATTGTATCATTTCTGGCAACCCTATGTTTATTTAACGTTGATCATGGCGATGATGCCAATGGTATGGTTGATCTGGAAAACGAAAGATCTGCGGGTTGGAATTTACACACACTGTGCATTGAATATTATCGGTGCATTGGCCTCATTTGGATTGCTCATAAAGTGATCGCGATAGTTATCGGGAGTGAAAAGTCAAAAAGTATCGAAATGGAAGAATTGGCAAAGACGGTTACCATTTATATAAGCCTCACCCTGGAAATAGCGGCAGCGACCGTGATAGCGGCAGCATTGCTGAAATTGGTGTTTCATTATTTTCAGACTTTCTACAAGGCAAAAAGTGGCTTGTCAGCTATGGCAGCAAGAGTTCAGTTTGGTAGTGCGGTGGCTGTTTCCCTTGAGCTGTTATTAGGTGCCGATGTGTTGGAGACTGCTGTTGCGCCGAGTTGGGATGATATTGGCAAACTCGCAGCCATTGCAACGATTCGTACTGTACTGAACTTTTTTCTGGAGAAAGAGTTAACGCATTCCAAATCTCCCGCGTAACGTCAATCACGCGACAGCCTCCCTTCTGGTTATTTCTTCATTTTGCAATATGAGAGTAATGCCTATACAGGTATTCACTGGCACAAGAGGCTTCACGCAAATGAAAGCTGCTTTCAAAAAGAATTGGAAACACTACTTGCAGGAAGCGTTAGGTCTTGGCATCTTCATGCTCTCTGCTTGTTTTTTCAGTGCCATGATATTTTCGGAAGAAGGTTCATGGCACCATGTGCTTTCTCCCGTAATGAGGAATGTCTTGATGGGGATTGCCATGGGCTCAACCGCATTATTTATTTTTTATTCTCCTTTTACGTCACCAAGTGGCTCGCAAATTAATCCGGCGGTTACCCTCGCTTTCTTAAGGATGGGTAAGATGTGCCGGTATGATGCATTGTTCTTTGCGCTGTTCCAGATCATCGGGGGAACTGTTGCCGTGTTTATCATGCAATTAATAATGGGAAGTATTCTCATTGATCCCCCTGTCAATTCTGCTGTTACTGTTCCGGGAAAATTTGGAGCCGCATGGGCATCGATTACTGAATTCATCATTGCGTTTGTTACGATGATGATGGTGTTGTTTACCTCGAACAATGATGAAATGAAAAAGTTTACAAGAATATTTGCCGGATGCCTGGTGTGTACCTGGGTGATTGTGGCTGGTCCGATATCCGGGTTTGGTATGAACCCTGCCCGTTCACTTGCCAGTGCTGTGCCGGCTAATATATGGACAGCATTCTGGATCTATTTGTTTATCCCGTTTGCCGGAATGTTGCTCGCTGTTGAAGTTTATCTGGCGATTCAAAGAATCAAAAGAAATAATCCTCATTCATCAAAGGTGAAAAGTGGTCCTGAAAGCTATCGGCGGTCAAAAAATGATTTACTGGAGCCATTAGAATACTTGTTATGAGAAGAAG
Organism: Chitinophagaceae bacterium; assembly: GCA_035717045.1. Lineage (GTDB taxonomy): Bacteria > Bacteroidota > Bacteroidia > Chitinophagales > Chitinophagaceae > VBAS01. The sequence goes on along the minus strand of DASTIZ010000033.1, from coordinate 3,709 downwards.
AATATTTTATATATGGCAGTTAATAAAGGCCATTTTTATTTCAAGCCTGGCCGCGGCGCAGGTGGTAAAAGTAGAGGCTGTAGGTATTACGGTTAAAGAAATGGATCGCTCGTTGCAATTCTATACAGAAGTCCTGGGATTCAAAAAGGTAGGTGATTCAGAATACAAAGGAACTGAATTTGAAAAATTGCAGGGAGTGTTTGGCCTGAATATGCGGGTAGTTCGTCTGCAATTGGGCGATGAATTCATTGAGCTGACGGATTATTTAACGACCGGCGGCCGTAGCATACCCGAAGATGCAAAGAGCAATGATCTTTTCTTTCAACATATCGCCATCGTGGTGAGTGATATGGATAAAGCATATGCCCAGTTAAGAAAGTATAATGTTGAACATGTTTCCACTTCACCGCAAACCTTACCAAAAACGATTCCGGCAGCAGAAGGAATTAAGGCATTTTATTTTCATGACCCTGATGATCATAATCTGGAATTGATCTGGTTCCCAAAGGGAAAAGGGCAGGAAAAGTGGCAACACTCACATGGAAAAATATTTCTTGGCATCGATCATACTGCAATCGGTGTAAGTAATACTGAGGGCAGCCATAAATTTTACCAGGTTATGCTGGGACTGGAAAGAAAAGGTGATAGCTGGAATAAAGGAATTGAACAGGAACATCTTAACAATGTTGAAGGGGCATCGTTACATATTACCGGTTATCGCGCGACTAACGGTCCGGGGATAGAATTTTTACAATATGTAAACCCGGGTCCCGGCAAACCATATCCAGGGGATTCACGTACAGATGATCTTTGGCACTGGCAAACAACATTGGTTGTTGACAATGCGATATCTCTTTATAACAAATTAATGGTGGAAGGATACCTCATTATCTCAAAGGAACTTGTTTACCAGTATCTAAACCGTCAGCATACCAGATCTTTTATAGTCAGAGATTCCGACGGCCACGCCATGTTAATTAAGGAATATATACCCCCGGCCTCCACAGGGGGCTAAAAAATGGCTCCGTAGGAGACAAATAGTGATAGGAATGTAAATAACCCTGCGCTCAATCCGACCTGGGGTGAATGCCGGGATGTAAATCGATTCAAAAAAGATTAAATCCCTATGGAGTAAAGATGCAGTTTCAGCGATCGGGCTTTAAATCATAATAATATGGGAAAAATATTTTCAATCATTTTAGTATCGCTTGTATTTGCAAATAAATCCAGTTCGCAGGGATGCAGTGATGCTGGTGTATGCACGCTGCATTCGATAAGGAACAATGCCGAAGCGCATGAATCAAAGGATGGAAAGAAAAATGATGTTACTATTGGATTTGCTTACGGGAAAGGTGAGCGGTCAACCAATAATTATATGGGTTACATTGAATATACCAGAAGCCTTTCAGCAAGAACATCTGTTACCGCCAGGGTAAGTTACAGTGCTATCAGAGGCGAATTGGCCGGCACCAGCGGTCCGGGTGACTTGTTTCTTTCTTTTAATCATGCAATCGACGTAAAAAAGAAGTGGCAAAAGTCTTTTGTTGTTGGTTTAAAACTTCCTTTCGATGGTGCGGATATTACTGACAATGGTATTCATCTGCCGATGCCATATCAAACAAGTTTGGGAACTATTGATCTTGTGCTTGGTCTGAATTATAACCGGAAGTACTTCGGTGCTACACTTGCTTTACAGCAACCCCTAAAATCAGGTAACGAGAACAAATTCCTGCCGGGGGATTACCCTTCCCAGCCACTTACGCTTTTATATTGGCCAACGAATGGGTTTGATAGAAAAGGAGACCTGGTAGGAAGGGCTTCTTATAGTTTTAAAACAGGAGAGAGATTTTCTGTCCGTCCGAGCTTGTTGGGTATCTATCATCTTGCTAACGATAGCTATCTTGATCATAATAAAACGCGAAGATCCATTTTCAACTCCCGCGGATTAACATTAAATGCAAATGTGTTTGTTGATTACCGATTAAAGAAGGGAAATGGTTTTGAGCTTTCACTCGGAACTCCCATTGTGGTAAGAGACCAGAGACCGGATGGACTGACAAGATCCTTCGTGGCTTCCCTGGAGTATCAATTTAGCTTTTGAAGAATGTCATGAGTTGAGTTTCCATAAATTGTATCCATAATAGAGATCATAAATCAGCCAGAGAAAATAAATAAAGGCTAAGGCAGCCGATAGTTTGTCGTTGGGAAACAATATTGTGATCAATGCTAATAATAAGAAACCGAAAGGATAGACAATCAGATAAAACCATTTTAAAGAGTGGTATTTAAAAATAATGAAATTGGAAAGTCCATTAATAAGCATAACAAGCACCAGTAAAATAATCCCGGTGGAGAAAATGCCTGAACTGGCTGAGAATTGCCTGTAAGCAATAATTCCGAATATAACGTAATTAACCGCTCCTACGAAATACCAAATGCGAAGAGAAAATGAATATTTTGGTCTCTTTAATTGCTCAAACCATAACCTTCCTTCTTTTGTTGCGGAGAGGGCTTCAACAAAAATTGAGATCAGGCAAAGTGCAATAGTTTTTAAAAGGGCTGGCCATTCCATACGAATTGCAGATTTTTTTATGCAGGAAAATTTGAACCTGATCTTGTCAAGGACGTTGAAGTCCTTCTAAAAACTTTACCATTTCCGATGAGACGTGGTCATTTGATACTTTCAATAACATTAATGGCATTGGCAACACCGTCTTCACCTTTTAATTGTTCCATGATTTTTTGACTGTTCGCGTACAATTGTTTATTGTTAAGCAATTCCCGCACAGCTGCCACTAGTTTATCCTCATCCAGTTTTTTTAAAGGGATCGGCCTCAGGCCCAATCCTTTTTTATACGCTACGGTGCCCCAGAAATGCTGGTCCCCTAGAGGATAGAGAACCGGGCAGGTTAAAAATGGTTTTCCTGCCCGCAAACATTCGGCAACCGTGCCTATGCCACCGTGATGGACAGCTGCTTTAATATGCGGCATCAGTTTATCATAAGGCGCCGACTCAACAACTTTGATGGCTGGGTTGTTTTGCAGTTCTTCTGTGTTTTCCAATCCCCAGCCTTTTATCACCACCAACCGGGTGTTCAGTTCTTTCGTTATTCTTTGTAAAGCTTTTGGAAGGTTGAGCTTGCTTTTGGAGGGCATACTTCCGAAAGTAAGAAGCAATGGCGGTTCGCCATTGCTAATAAACCCGGCCAGCTCTTTTTCCAATTCCACCTTTGAATTTTCGAACCAAAAACCGGTATAATAACTATCCGCCGGATAATCCTTCGGCCTGCTTAAAAAATAATTGCTGAGACCGTAGATAGAAGGCAGATTCAGTTTTGTATGTTTTTCATTTAGTCCAATGCTTTGTCTGAATTGTTTTATCGGCTTGCTCATCATTTTCATTCCAAGATCAGAAAGTTTATAACTCAATCTGTTCATGAAAGAAGGCAATCCTGAAAAACTAACAATAGGGTTGATGAATTCCCGTGTGGGCTCGATTGCCGGCACTACGTTTGTCCGGATAAATTTACAGTTCAGACCATCCGCATAATAATCAGCCATTGCCTTGACATGAAATAGTACGACTTCGTTTTCTTTTGACAGCAGATGGAACTTAAACATGGCATCACGCATCATGGGATAGATAAGCCGGTTAAGATGTTTTCTCGCGCTGAACGGATTGCTCATCATTTTTTTGCCTTCTTCAGAA
>DASTIZ010000032.1:0-5492 GCA_035717045.1 Chitinophagaceae bacterium | reverse complement strand
TTATAGGCTGTGTTAAACGACTGCTAAGTATGACAGAAAATAACAACTCAAAAGATTAATTTAAACAAATATTGATATTATGAAAAAGCTACAATTCAAGGTAAGCATCAATGCACCTGTGACCAGGATATATGATTTTATGCTTGGCACTAACAGTAAATCAACCTATGAGCAATGGACTTCTTTGTTTAACCCGACATCGACCTATGAAGGAAGTTGGGACAAGGGAAATAAAATTCTATTTATTGGAGTAGATGAGAAAGGAGAAAAGGGAGGTATGGTTTCCAGGATAGCTGAAAACATTCCCAACCGATTTGTCTCGATTCAACATTATGGTCTTTTTAAAGCTGACAAGGAAATTACAGAAGGACCAGAAGTGGAAAAATGGGCAAACGGATTTGAAAACTATAGCTTCGAAGAAAACAATGGAACTACAACCGTTACTGTTGACTTAGACACCACTGAAGATTTTTTAGATTATATGAACCAGACCTACCCAAAAGCACTCGATAAGTTGAAAGAACTTTGTGAAAAATAACAATTTCAAGAATACCTGGGCGGTCACCAGTTGGCCACATCGCCAAGCCGAAAAACGTTAACAGCCATATTTATGAAGCTAAAGTACTTATTCATTCTGCTGCTGGGTTGGTTCCATGCTTCTTCCCAAAAAAACACATCAATCATTTTTCAAGAAAGGATGATTGACAGTATTGATAAGAAAATTGATAGTATTCTTCTAATTGGAATCGGCTCTACGACAACAAGAATATTTCTGGATGACCTAAGTCGATCTATAATAAAAGGTCTTAATGACGACGGAATCGTGGCTGATTATCAGTATCTGGGGAAAACCACAGTAGATGCTCAATCTACTTTTGATACAATTAATAAGAAGGGATATAAAGGAATATTATTTTTCTTACCGACTGGCGACTCTTTCTTTGATGTACAAGGTGATTTGACCCGGATAAACTCAAATACAAGAGTAGGTTCTATCACACCGGTAATTGGGTCTTCCAAAATTGATTATGAGCAAGATTTCAATATTCAACTTTGTATACCAAACCTCAAAATGAAAAAAGTTTGGACGGCTTCACTTGAAGTTTCAGGTGATTTAAGTAAATCTAAGAATGCAAACAAAGTCGCAGCCAAACTGCTGTCCTATTTCAAAAAAAATAATTATATAAAATAATACTGCTGCTAACATGAAACCTGGCGGAAGCCCGGGTCGTGTTGGCCCCGGCTCTGCTCCGCAGGCCGGCGCGGAGCTCGCCGATAAATAAAAATATATTTGTTGTGTCCCGCCTGAGGCGGGAGCCGGAAGCTCAAATTTGTCGGCCATCGCCAAGCCCAGGCCGTTAGGCGTTGTTTCCAAACCTTCATACCTTCATTTATCATAAACCAAAGCAAAAAAATATGAGACAGATAATTTTCTTTGCGCATGCACTACTTCTTTTAAGTTGCAATCAGACAAAAGTTGACAAAAAAGCAGAAGGTGAAAAAGTAATGCAATTGAGTAAAGAATGGTCGCAGGCAGCTTCTGCTGGAGATGTTGAGAAAATAGTTAGTTATTGGGCTGAAGATGCTGTTGTGATGTCAGCTGGTCAACCAGTGCTTAACGGTAAGCAGGCTATACGAAAAATGGTAGATGACAGTTATAAGATGCCTGGTTTCCGTATTAGCTGGCAACCGCAGAGCGTTGTAGTATCTGAAAGCGGCGATATGGCCTATCTTATTGAAAATTCCCAGATTTCATTTACAGACTCCACCGGTAAACCCATTACGACTAATAACAAAGCAGTAAGTATATGGCGCAAACAAGGGGACGGCTCATGGAAAAATGCTGTTGACATTTCAACACCTGAAACGATACACGACAATTAAACAATGCCTGACAGCAGTTTTCTATGCTCACGCCCAATGGTCGAATTTGAATTCAAACCTAAATAAAGAAATCTATCACCGATTCCTTGTACCCAATACTCAAAGACCAAATAAGAATAAATCAATTCACAAAAAACTCAAACGGTAACCGGGCCTGCGGTGTGTTTGTCATTTGCTTTACACGCAACATTTGTTGATATATCTTAAACTGATCCTCTCCCAATTCCTTTCTCATCGCTTCTGTTCTAAATGTGTTATCTCTTGAGGCGCCAAACAAACGATCAAATACATTCTGGACCTCGGGGTATTCACGCAAACGATAGTCCTTAAGCCTGGCCATCCGTGCTGCACATTCAATCGCATCCTGTAAACCACCGAATTTGTCGATCAATCCATTTTGAATCGCTTTCGTACCACTCCATACTCTTCCCTGCCCAATGCTATCAATATGGTCAACTGATCTTTTTCTGCCATCGGCAACACGTTGTTTGAAGGTCATATAGACCTCATCAATACTTTGCTGCACAAACTTTTTTTCATTCTCATTCATTGGCCGGTAAATAGCCCCCAGATCAGCATAGGGACCGGTCTTTACTCCATCAAACGTTACTCCCAGTTTGTTTTTGAAAAACCCTTCCATGTTTGGAATGATACCAAATACACCAATAGAACCGGTGATCGTTGTCGGGCTTGCAAAAATGCTGTCCGCGGCACATGATATATAATAACCCCCGGAGGCCGCCACATCACCAAAGCTGACAACAACCGGTTTTTCTTTTTTTGCCAACGCAAGCTCACGCCAGATCGTTTCGCTAGCCAATGCGCTGCCGCCCCCGCTGTTCACCCGAAATACGATCGCCTTGATCGTTTTATCCAGTCTTGCTTTACGGATAAGTCTTATATAGTCTGCGCTCCCTATTTGTGTCTGATCACCACCTCCATCGATTATTGCACCTTCCCCATATATCAATGCAATTCTTTCTCCCGAATATTTTTTGAACCCTCCTGCCTTAAAATAACTGTTTATTGAAATGAAGTTTATCTTATCATATTTACCCAGTTTCAATTTTTCCTTTAACTCGTCCTTTACTTCATCATCATATTTAACACCATCAATCAGTTTGTGTGTTACGGCATCGTTGGGTATCCTGATGGTTGCTTCGTTCGCCAGGCGGTGCAGGGTCGCCGTGTCGACCTTTCGGGCTTCTGCTGCCTTCATTAAAAAATGTGAATACAGATCACCGAGCCATACCGATGTCTGCAATTTGTTTTCTTCCGTCATCTTATCGGTGCGAAAAGGCTCGGTTGCACTTTTGAATTTTCCCGCATAAAAAATTTGCGGCTCAATATTTAATTTCTCCAATGTCCCTTTTAAAAATAAAAGTTCCGAACTAAACCCTGTCCAGTCAACAAATCCTCTTGGGTTTACATAGATCCGATCCGCGACATTCGCCACATGATAAGATTTCTGATTCATCATTTCGCTATATGCTAAAATGAACTTGCCTGACTTTTTAAATGAAGCCAATGCGTTCCTGATCTCTTCACACGTGGCAAAACCATTTGGATTAATTCCGCTTTGCAGGTAGATACCTTTGATCTTATCATCTTTTGCTGCTTTACTGATCAGGCGAACAACATCGTAAACACCCGGTACCGTCAATGCATCATTACTACTAAAGGCGGCCAATGGGTTCTCAACCTGTTGTTCAAGATATGGCTGACTAAGGTTCAGCACCAGTACAGAATTTCTTTCAACTGTAGGCTTGTCGCTCCTGGCAAGACCGGCTATCAATGCGAGGAACAGGAAGAAAGCGATCACCGAAAAAATTATCAACGCCAACAGCGAAGCAAAAAACATTTTAAAAAAACCGGCCATATTCTGAATGTTTAAGACGGTAAAAATAAAGATATTTGCGCCTTCCCGGGATTTGAATTATGAGTACAGCATATCTGTTGATAGGTGGCAATTTAGGAAACCGAAAAGAAAATCTTTCGAAGGCAATTGACTTGATCAGCAAGGAGTGCGGAGTTTTAACCAGGTCGTCATCACTTTATGAAACCGCTGCCTGGGGTATGACTGAACAACCATCATTTCTTAACCAGGCTTTGGAGATCTCGACATCTCTTAATGCACGACAGCTCATGAGAAAGATTCTTAAGATCGAAAAAATGATGGGGCGGGTAAGAAAGGAAAAACTGGGGCCCCGCGTTATTGACATTGACATCCTTTTTTATGAAAATGAGATACACGACCTTCTTTTCCTAAAGATACCTCACCCGGAACTGAAGAACAGGCGATTTGTGCTTGTACCACTTGCGGAGATCAACCCGGACATGCAACATCCGGTTCTGAAAAAGACTATTGCGGAGTTACTAGAAGAGTGTCCTGATAATTTAGAAGTAAAAAGAATATTTGAATGAATAATTCGTACTGCAGACTTACCTCACCCCGTCACTCCCCGAAAATAATGAAACCTCCGCGACCCCTCTCCTCGTCATTGCGAGCGCAGAGAAGCAAAGGAGAGGGGATGAAGAATTTTCAATTAAAGAAATGGTGATGGGGTGAGGTAGATTTATCCACAATCTTTTCTTTCATCAAACCAAAACAACCATTTCAATTATTTTGCAATCCCTACCATTAAACCATTAAACCATTAAACTAATTAACCAATTCACCATATACTATTGACCATTCACCATGAACTACCATTTCATCACCATAGAAGGAAATATCGGGGCCGGTAAAACAACCTTATCACATTTGCTGGCCAGGCATTTTAATGCAAGACTGGTGCTGGAAGAGTTTGCTGATAATCCATTCCTACCCAAGTTTTATGAAAATCCAAAACTGTACGCGTTTCCACTTGAGCTTTTCTTTATGGCAGAGCGATACAAGCAACTCAAGGACCTGATACAGCAGAAAGATCTTTTCCAGGACATCACGATATCAGATTATCTCTTTACAAAGTGTTTGTTATTTGCAAAAGTGAATTTACCTGAAGATGAGTTTCGCTTGTACCAACGATTGTTTGAGATCATTCATCAGCAACTCGTTCAACCCGACCTGCTGGTTTACCTGCATAGTCCTGTACATAAGCTTCAGAAGAATATTAAAAAAAGAAACCGGTCTTATGAACAAAACATCCCGGATGAATATCTTTTTAATATCCAGCAGACGTATACGCATTATATCAAAGATCATAACATAAAAACTCTTTTTATCGATGCGTCAAACGCCGATTTCCTCGGCAATGAAAAACATTTACAGGTTGTTATTGATGCATTGGAGATCGACTATGACCAGGGGCAACATTATTTAACGTTGCCGTAGGAGACGACTGGATGCTGGATACTAGATGCTGGATACTGGGTTGGGATATCGAGCATCCGGCATCCAGCATCCAGCATCCAGCATCTAGCATCTGATACCACTCCAACAGAACCCGCTTAATACATGACAAAACCAACACCCATAATAAATACAGAATTCACCTGGTTCATCATAGCCCGCTTCTTATTTATCGCCGGTCTTCGCATGACGCCCGTTCTTCTTGGTTGGAAATTATATGAACTTACCGGCAGTAAGCTTTCAATTGGTGCATTAG
>DASTIZ010000031.1:0-15670 GCA_035717045.1 Chitinophagaceae bacterium | reverse complement strand
GAGTAAAATGGAAAAACTTCTTTGATAAAATTCCAACCACACAGTTTTATACCGTGACTTATGATATGAAGACGCCATTCAATGTTTTTGGCGCTGTGCAGGATGAAGGAACGATGAGCGGAAATATTACAAATACATTTGGACAATCACCTGATTCAACGCTGCGTCCATGGAGAATGGCGCCTGGTGGCGAAGGCACGCAAATACAAGTGGATCCCAAAAATCCTGATATCGTGTATTCGTCTACTTATTACGGTCGATTGATGAGAACCGATATGGGTAAACCGAGACGTGAAGGGGTAAAGAGATTTTCACAGTTTGACGTAGGCAGGATCGATTCATTGCGAGGTGAGTGGCTGGCCGCAACAATGATGAGTAGATTTGACAACAAAACTATCTATCATGGCTTGCAACATCTGTATAAGACAACAGACAGCGGCGCAACCTGGAAAAAAATAAGTCCTGACCTTTCTTATAACAAAGAGGCAGCAAAAGGCATTTATCCTTACCTGATTTATCACCAGGCAATAACGGCGATCGCCGAAGGTGATGAGCCGGGCTTTTTAGTGGCAGGTACTGATGATGGTCGTGTTTGGCTAACAATCAATGACGGGAAAAATTGGATGGAGATAACCAATAACCTTCCGAAAAATAAACACGTCGCAAAGCTTTTTACTTCAACTACCCGCAACCCGCCTGATTTGTACCTTGCATTGAACGACAGGAGACAGGATAATCACAGCAGTTATTTATACAAACTCAGTGCTGATGGTCGAACGTGGCAATCGATCTCGACAAATCTTCCTGCTTCACCTGCAAATGTGATCATAGAAGACCCTGACGTGAAGGATGTTTTGTATTGCGGTACTGATATGGGTGTATATATGAGTAAGAATGGAGGCAAGGCATGGTATGCGATCAATGGAAACCTGCCGGCATCTGTTTCAGTAAATGATATGTTCATTCATCCAAGAGATAAAAAGTTAGTGATCGGGACTTATGGAAGAGGTGTGTATGTTATCGATGATCTTTCTATGCTTCGCTGATTTTTTGGTAACGAGCTAAATTAATTCTATTAAACTTTTGTTGCGTCGCACTCTTGTACTGCAACAATTCTATTCGACTGATGAGAAATAAACCAATAACAAAATCTTTACCTGGCTCCCCCTTTGAGGGGCGGAGGGGCTTTGTTTTTCATTGCGTCGACGCACACACCTGCGGCAATCCGGTGCGTGTGGTTGCAAAAGGTGGCCCAGAGTTAGAGGGAAATAACATGAGTGAGAAACGTCAGCACTTTTTAAAAGAATATGATTGGATAAGAAAGGGATTGATGTTTGAGCCCCGCGGACACGATATGATGAGTGGAAGTATTCTTTATCCTCCTCATGATCCACAAAATGATTTTGCAGTCTTGTTTATTGAAACGAGTGGATGTTTACCGATGTGCGGGCATGGAACAATCGGAACTATTACAATTGCAATTGAAGAAGAGTTAATTAAGCCAAAAACTCCCGGACTGATAAGAATGGAGGCTCCCGCGGGTTTGGTAAATATAGAATATAAGTCAGTCAGCAGTCACCAGTCGGTAGCCGGCAGTCAGCGTATCAAAGTTGAGAGTGTAAAGTTGACGAATGTTCCTGCTTATTTGGATAAAGAAGGGATAAGTGCTGAATGTCCCGAATTGGGCGAGCTGGTGATTGACGTTGCTTATGGCGGGAATTTTTACGCAATTGTGGATGTACAAAAAAATTTTAAAGGATTGGAGCATTATACTGCTGATAAACTAATTTCATGGGCAAGAGAATTAAGAAAGAATATCAATACAGCGTATGAGTTCGTTCATCCTGAAGATCCGACGATCAATGGTTGTACCCATATATTATGGACAGGTGCAGTTATTGATGAAACATCAACTGCACGCAATGCCGTATTTTACGGAGATAAAGCAATTGATCGCAGTCCCTGTGGAACAGGAACCAGTGCAAGAATGGCGCAGTGGTATGCAAAAGGGAAACTGAAAAAAGGCGATCAATTCATTCATGAAAGTATTATCGGTAGTAAATTTATCGGCACTTTTGAAGAAGAACTGACTGTGGGCGGCAAGTTGGCCATTCGCCCGGGGATTGAAGGTTGGGCGAAGATCTATGGATATAATATGATTTCAATCGATAAAGAGGATGATCCGTATGCTTATGGGTTCCAGGTAGTGTAGCCCCCTGTCCCCCGTTGGGGGAATTTAGATTGAGGCTGCCTAATTTACTTTGATAAGGCAATTAGGCCGAAAATAATGAATAGGAATTCATAGTCGATGTGGAAGAACAAAAAGTTTGGAATTGTGATGTGGCGCCGCTCCTTCCCCGTCATTGCGAGCATCGCCAAGCAAACGGGGAAAGAATTGGAGATACGGGCCGTTTAATCGAATTACAAAAGCTGACTACATGAAAAAAACATATTTCATAATTATCGCTGGCATTGTTTCAATAAAGTCCTTTTCCCAGGCTAAGCTGCAGAAGATCGAGCCGGTTAATTTTTCTGACGTTAATGTTACCGATCAATTCTGGAAACCAAAGATTGATAAGGTAGCGACAAAAACCCTGGTGGCATGTATCTATCAAACTGAAGTAGCGACACCCCGGATAAAAAATTTTGAAAAAGTAGCCCGCAATAAAGGCGAAAAGCATGAAGGCATTTTTTATGATGACAGTGATGTGTTTAAAGCGCTGGAGGCAATGGCGTATTCATTAAAAACGCATCCAAGTGCTGAGATGGAAAAGAAATGCGATGAATGGATCGATAAGATCGCAGCAGCACAACAACCGGATGGTTATTTGAATACATGGTACACATTGAAAGGCTTACAGGATCGGTATACGGACATGAGTATGCATGAGGATTATAACAATGGGCATTTGATCGAAGCCGCGGTGGCATATTATAATGTAACAGGCAAAAGAAAATTACTGGATGTCGCGATCAAATGGGCTGATCATTTTGATGCACTATTTGGACCGGGTAAGCGCCATTGGGTAACCGGCCACCAGGAATTGGAGCTGGCATTGGTTAAATTGTATAAGGTAACAAAGAATGAAAAATACCTGAAGCTGGCCGATTGGTTATTGAGCGAGCGAGGCAAAAAATTAGCCAAAGGCTATACGTGGACGGATTGGAAGGACACGGCTTATGCGCAGGATGTGCTACCTGTTAAGGAACAAACACAAATTACCGGTCATGCCGTTCGCGCCATGTATATGTACACTGGCGCTGCTGATGTAGCCGCGCAAATGGGCGATGCAGGTTACATGAAAGCAATGCGTGCAGTTTGGGAAGACGTAGTATATCGGAATATGTATATCACGGGCGGAATAGGTTCAGCAGGAAGCAATGAAGGCTTTACAAATGATTATGATCTCCCGAATGAACAGGCTTATTGCGAAACATGTGCAAGCGTGGGAATGGTTTTCTGGAACCAGCGGATGAACGCAATGACTGGTCATGCAGAATATATTGATGTGCTCGAAAGAAGTTTATATAATGGAGCATTGGATGGATTGAGTTTAAGCGGTGATCGTTTCTTTTATGGTAATCCCCTGGCAAGCCGCGGGCAGCATTTTAGGAGAGAATGGTTCGGTACTGCCTGTTGTCCGGCAAACATTGCAAGGTTAGTTGCGTCACTTGGTAATTACATTTATGCAAAAAGTGAGGATGCGATTTATGTGAATTTGTTTGTTGGAAGTAATACGACGATTCCATTGAAAAGTGGCAATGTGAATGTAAAAATCGAGACGAATTATCCATGGGAAGGGAAGGTGAAGCTGATGATTGATCCCGTGAAGAAAGGGAAATTCAATGTGTATGTAAGAATACCTGATTGGTATAATAAGAAAGTAGCTTCCGGGGAGCTGTACAATATGGTAGATGATGATGGCGAACCAGTCCATTTTAGTTTTTTGCTAAATGGAAAAAGATTAGCTACTAATTATGAACATGGATATTTGGTAATCAAAAATGAATGGAAGAAAGGGGATGTTATAGAGTTAGACATGCCTATGGAGGTTAAAGTTCTCAAGGCCAGAGAAGAATTAAAACAAAATAGTAATCGGATAGCTCTTCAACGTGGCCCAGTCGTTTACTGCATTGAAGGTGCAGACAATAATGGCAAAGCCTGGAACGTGATCGTCCCTGAGAACACCAAAATTGAAACGATAGATTATAAAGTGTTGGACGAACCGGTAAAAGCTTTAACTGCGGACGTACCGGTTGTGACTGTTGGAGAAGATGGGTTATCACTCAAAACAGAAAAGAAAAAAATTATAGCAATACCATATTATACATGGGCAAACAGGGGAAGGAACGAAATGCAGGTTTGGTTGCCCACAAAGATCACGGATGTGAAAATAAATTATTGATACAACCCAAAACTCCTAAACGGCTTAAATACAAACTTATGAGACGAGTATTACAGGTATTATTACCGATTTCATTACTAAGTTGTAAACTCATGGATAAAGAGGAAGAAAAAAAAATAACGGCGTCTCCAACAGCCGGCAAGGCCGTCTATGGAATGGTTGGCACAGACAGTGTATTTCAATATACCCTGACCAATAAAAATGGAATGATCGTTAAGGTCATCAACTATGGTGGAACGGTAACAGACATCATAACTCCGGATAAAAACGGAAATATGGGTAATGTTGTTTTAGGTTATGATTCATTAGCAGGGTTTTTACAAACAGGTAATCCTTATTTTGGTTGTTTGGTTGGCCGTTATGCAAACAGAATTGCCAATGCAAAATTTACAATAGAAGGGAAGGAATATACTTTAGCACCAAATGATAATGGCAATTCATTACATGGCGGTAATAAAGGATTTGATAAAGTGATCTGGGCAGTGAAAGCAGCTTCGGATAGTTCTCTCTTGCTTTCATATCTGAGCAAGGACGGCGAGGAAGGTTATCCCGGTAACCTATCATCTGATGTAATGTATACCCTGGGTGGTGATAATTCTTTAAAGATCGAGTATGTGGCAGTAACTGATAAACCAACCCCGGTTAACCTTACCAATCACTGCTATTTCAATTTATCGGCAGGCGCAGACTCAACAATACTTGATCATGAGTTGCTGCTAAAAGCGGACAAATATACTCCGGTGAATGATAAATTGATCCCGACCGGCCAGATCGCTGATGTGAAAGGAGGTCCTATGGATTTTACGGCAGCAAAGAAGATCGGAAGAGATCTTGCACAGGTCACCGGCGGTTATGATCATAACTGGGTATTGAATATGTCCGGGAGTAATCTTGAAATGATGGGTTCGTTATATCATGTCACCAGTGGCAGGTTTATGGAAGTGCATACGACAGAACCGGGTATTCAATTTTATAGCGGTAATTTTCTCGACGGCACATTAAAAAATACAAGAGATGGAAAAAAATATGGAAAGCATGCAGGTTTGTGCTTAGAAACGCAGCATTTTCCAGATTCACCAAATCAACCGGCATTTCCAAATACAATTTTACAGCCGGGAGAAACTTATCATCATACCACGGTTTATAAGTTTACTATAAAATAGATTGGACATTAGATATTGGGATATTGGATATTGTTCACATACATAAATGAAAAGGACTATGAGGATTATCAGAAAGTCATTATTGGTTTTCACCTTTCACGTTTCACTTTTCACTTCGTTTGCTCAGGTTAACAAAGCCCCGGCGTATCCTCTTGTTGTGCATGATCCTTATTTCAGTATCTGGAGTTTTACGGATAAATTGAATGAAAGTACAACAAGACATTGGACGGGAAAGAATCATTCATTAATAGGCTTAATCAGCGTCGATGGTAAGTTGTATAAATTTTTAGGTGAATCGCCGCGCGAATTGAAGCCATTGGTTGCGGACGCGGAATTGCAACCATATAGTTGTCTCTTCACTGAAACAAGGCCTTCCGGTGACTGGACAACTGTTGATTATGATGATTCCAAATGGCAAACGGGTAAGGCCATGTTCGGTACTTCCAATGCCGATCCGCAAACCGTTTGGACAAGCAGAGAAATTTGGATCAGGCGGGTATTTGATGCGCAGCCTTCAAATATTCATGAGTTGCTGTTAAAAACAAAATATGATGACAACGTGGAGATCTATTTGAATGGTGAAAAGATTTTCAGTGCCGCGTGTTGTTCAGGGCACAGGGAGATCATCTTGTCGAAAGCGGTAGAACAGAAATTACGAACGGGCAAAAATGTGCTGGCCATTTATTGCGAGAATACAGGCGGTACCGCATTTGTAGACGCAGGTTTATACGATCGTTTGCCTCCCGTGCCTATCCAGCAGGCTGATCAGAAAAAGGTAGAAATGACAGCCACGCAAACTAAATATGAATTCAGCAGTGCGGGTGTCGATTTATCAGTAAAGTTTCTTTCTCCATTATTGGCCAGCGACCTCAACTTGTATTCAAGACCAATAAGTTTTATGACCGTGAGTGCCCGGTCCAATGACGGAAAGCAACACGAGGTAATGTTGTTTTTTAATGCGGCAGCGGACATTGCCAGGAATAAAATATCGCAGCCAGTCGATATGAAGCCTTATAAATCCAATGGGTTACTCATTCAAAAATCGGGAACAGTTGAACAACCAGTTTTAAAGAAGAAAGGAGATGACGTAAGAATTGACTGGGGATATTCATATGTTGCCGTTAAGGATGAACCAACTATCACTATCGCATCTCTTCGCGATGAACCGCTGCATGAAATTGATCGCAACTGGACAATCGATCTTCGTAAAATAAGCGCCACACCCGTTGAAAAGACGATCGTTCTCGCGTATGATGACCTTTATTCCATTCAATATTTTGGCCAAAACCTGCAGGCATGGTGGAAGAAAAATTTTACAACGACGGAAAGCATGTTAAGAAAGTCGTTGGATGAATTTGAGTCCATTGAAGCAAGATGTGACAGATTTGATAAACAGCTATACGATGATGCCGTAAAAGCGGGGGGTAAAACTTACGCTGATCTCTGTGTGCTTGCATATCGTCAAAGTCTTGCAGCGCATAAACTGGTAAGAGGACCAAATAATGAGATCTTGTTTCCGCAAAAAGAAAATTTCAGTAATGGCTCTATATGGACAGTTGATGTAACTTATCCTTCAGCACCACTTACCCTAATTTATAATCCTGCTTTATTAAAAGGAATGGTAGAGCCGCTAATGTATTACAGTGAAAGCGGTAAATGGACAAAACCATTTCCGGCTCATGATCTCGGTACATACCCGTTGGCAAACGGTCAAACTTATCCTGAAGATATGCCGGTTGAAGAAGCGGGGAATATGATCATTCTTACTGCGGCGATTTGTAAAGCCGAAAAAAAATTTGATTTTGCAAAAAAACACTGGGGCGTGTTGAGCAGGTGGGTTGAGTTTTTGGTGAATGATGGTTTCGACCCGGCCAATCAATTATGTACGGACGATTTTGCGGGGCATCTTGCGCGTAACGTAAATCTTTCCATGAAAGCAATTGTTGGGATTGCTGCCTATTCACAAATGGCGAAGGGTTTGAATAAAACGGGAGAGGTTGGAAAGTATCACAATATTGCTAAAGATTATGCGGCCCGATGGATGCAAATGGCAGATGACGGTGATCACTATTCTCTGACGTTTGATAAAAAGGCTACATGGAGCCAGAAATATAATCTTGTATGGGATAAATTGCTTGGGTTAAAGCTATTTCCCCAGTCCGTTTATGATAAGGAGATCAAATATTATCTCATAAAACAAAATGATTTTGGCTTGCCATTGGATAGTCGCAGAACATATACAAAATCTGACTGGATATTGTGGACAGCAACTTTAGCAAACAATCAAAAGAATTTTGAAGCATTGATAAAACCTGTTTATAAATATGCCACGGAAACGCCAACAAGAGTTCCGCTCAGCGACTGGCATGAAACAATTGATGGAAAACAGGTCGGTTTCCAGGCAAGAAGCGTGGTGGGAGGTTATTTTATAAAAATGCTGGAGTATAAATGGAAGAAATGAATATGAAAAAGATACTTCTGATTTCATCATTGATGGTTTCAATCATTGTGCATGGTCAATCCTATGTTCCTGAAAAAAGCAATAATAAAGTTAAAGTCAAACCCGTCGTACCTATTAAGGCTTATAGTTTTAACCTAAAAGATGTAAAGCTGTTAAAAAGCCCATTTCATCATGCGATGGCACTGGATAGCGCTTATCTGTTACAGATAAAACCAAACAGGTTACTCTATCGTTTTTATAAACATGCTGGCTTGCCGGTGAAGGATTCAATTTATGGTGGATGGGAAAAACTTGGGATCTCGGGCCATACGCTGGGTCATTACCTATCTGCTTGTGCTATGATGTATGCCAGCACAGGCAACAATGACTTCAAGAACAGGGCTGATTATATCGTTGATGAGTTGCGCAAATGCCAGTTGGCAAGAAAAAGTGGATATATCGGGGCTGTTCCTAATGAAGACACCGTTTTTGCACAGGTAAAACGCGGAGAGATACGATCAGCAGGGTTTGATCTCAATGGCGCATGGGTTCCCTGGTACACATTACATAAAGTATTAGCCGGTTTGCTTGATGCGTATTTGTACTGCGATAATGATAAGGCATTGACGATTGCGACAGATGCGGCAGATTGGACGGGGACTATTGTCAATGGGCTGACCGAAGAGCAAAGATTGAAGATGCTGAATTGTGAGTACGGCGGAATGAATGAAGTGCTGACAAATATTTATGCCTTCACCGGCGAGGAAAAATATTTAGCCATTTCAAGAAAATTTCATGATGAATTTGTATTGGGAAAACTCGCGCAGCGCATCGATCCCATGCCAGGCAAACATAGCAATACCAATGTGCCAAAAGCGATTGGTTGTTCCCGGCGTTATGAGGTCACGGGTGATGAGAGAGATAAAACAATTGCCTCTTTCTTTTGGGAAACCATGGTAAAGCATCACACGTATGTGATCGGGGGGAACAGTAATTACGAATATTGTGGACCACAGGACTCGTTAAGTGAACGATTAAGTGATGCGACCTGCGAAACCTGTAACACCTACAACATGCTCAGGCTGACAAGACATTTATTCGCGTGGCAACCTTCAGGTGAGTTGATGGACTATTATGAAAGAGCATTGTATAATCATATTCTTGCGTCTCAGAATCCGGAAAACGGGATGATGACCTATTTTGTTCCATTACGGATGGGCACACGAAAGCAGTTCAGCGACTCTTTCAATACGTTTACCTGCTGTGTGGGGAGTGGAATAGAGAATCACTCCAAGTACGCGGAGCAGATATATAGCCACGGCGATCACGGGGAATTGTATGTAAACTTGTTTATTCCCTCAATTGTAACCTGGAAGGATCAGGGGTTAATTCTAAAACAGGAAACAAGTTTTCCTGAAGCAAACACGACCACTTTCATCTACCTGGGGGATGCTTCGAAGACGTTTACGCTACTGGTACGAAAACCTTTTTGGTCAACCGGGAGGACAAGATTTTTTATGAACGGCAGAGAGAATCAGAATATTAAATCATTTGACAACAATTTTGAATTTGATCGTATCGATGGTTATATACCCTTAAGGATAACAATGAAGAAAAATGATAAGCTCGAAATGAGATTTAACATGAGGCTCTATGCAGAATCAATGCCCGACAATTCAAACCGTATTGCATTCAAATATGGACCGGTTGTTCTGGCAGGTCAATTAGGAAAACAAATGCCGGACCCTGTTTATGGAACTCCCGTATTGTTGACTGACAACAGGAATATTGATGATTGGATAAAACCTGTTTCAAATTCGCCACTCACGTTTGAAATGAAGGGAGTTGGAAAACCTTTTGATGCAAAGCTTATTCCATTTTATAAAATGTATGACCAGTATTACAGTGTGTACTGGGATTATTTTACGAATGCTGATTGGGCGGCAAGACAGGCAGAGTATGAAGCCGAAAAGAAAAGACAAAAAGAAATCGAAGAAAGAACCATCGATAATTTCAGGATTGGAGAAATGCAGCCGGAAAGAGATCACAATATGGTAGCCAGTGAGCAAAGTTATGTAACCGATGCCGTGGGCATCAGGGGGCGTGAAGCAAGACGAGGCAATTATTTTTCTTTTGAAATGAAAACGAACAAAGTCATTAGCTGTAATTTACTATTTACTTATATTGGCGATGACAAAGACAGGAAGTTTGATATACTGGTTGATGGGATTAAGATTGCTACAGAGGAATGGAAGGGTGGTCAGACAGGAAAGTTTTATGATGTTGAATACCAGATCCCGGAATCGTTGTTAAAGGATAAAGACAAGATCACAGTGAGAGTTGAAGCGAATCATGGAAAAACGGCGGGCCGGATATTCGGAGCCCGGCTCATTAGATCGGTAAAATAAGATTCACCACAAAGAATCATAGGGCACATAGATTCACATAAGAACTTAATGTGAGTCTATGTGTTTATGTAGTAAAAAAAATTGAGGTTGTTGTAGATAGTGAGCAATTTCCCGAACGAGCAGGAAATTGAAAATTAAGTTGATAATATAAAATAAAATCTGAGGAGATTGGCTGGTCCCGATAAAACAGGACCTGCAAGTAAACTATGAACGTAACAATTATCGGAGGCGGCGTAATTGGGTTGAACTGCGCCTATTATTTACTGCAGGAAGGATATAAAGTAACCGTTGTTGACAAAGGCGATATCACCAATGGTTGCTCTTTTGGCAACATGGGTTATGTATCGCCTTCGCACTTTATTCCATTGGCTACGCCGGGAATTATAGCCAAAGGATTGAAATGGATGATGAGCTCTTCATCACCCTTTTACATCAAGCCGCGTTTGAACTGGGACCTTATGAGATGGGGACTTACATTTTGGAAGAGTGCCACTGCTAAGAAGGTTGAAGAAAATGCGCCACACATGAATAACTTACTACAGCTAACAAGACTATTGATGAATGATATTAAGACAGTATTGCCAGAGCCATTCGATATGACCGAAAAAGGATGCTGGATGCTTTGGAAAAATGAAAAAACAGGTGATCACGAAAAACATTTGGCGGAACAAGCCGATCATTACGGATTGAAAACGATCATGTGCACACCCCAGCAGGTTCAGGAGTATGAAACACAGGTGGAAACAGATGTAGCTGGTGGTGTTTTATACCTTGACGATTGTCATGTGAACCCAGGCAAATTTATGCGTTCCATGTATTCCTATTTAAAAAGTAAGGGCGTGCAATTCTGGTTGAACACAACTGTTACGGGTTTTGAAACTTCGAATGAGAAAATAACGGCGATTATAACAGATAAATCCAAGATCGATTGTGAAGAATTGGTGCTGGCGAATGGTTCATGGTTGCAGGGTGTGTCAAAAATGCTGGGGTTATATGTTCCATTGCAACCCGGTAAAGGTTATAGTATGGTATATGAAGGACTTGAAAAGAACCTGCAGTATCCATCAATACTTGTTGACGACAGGACGGCAACAACACCCATTAATGGTTGGCTAAGGATCGGTGGCACCATGGAGTTAAGTGGTCATAGCGACAATATATTGCCGAAACGGGTGGTAGCGATCTATAATGCATTTAAGAAGTATTATCCAACAATGAACCTACCACAGCCTGATATTCATGAAGCCTGGTTTGGTTACCGGCCGGTGAGTCCTGATGGGATGCCTTATATAGGCAGGCATAAAAAATTCAGCAATCTTACTTATGCAGGCGGTCATGCCATGCTGGGTGTTACCGCTGCGGCGGGAACGGGTAAGATAATTGAAGAGGTGGTGTCCAATAAAAAGCCCACGATCGAACTTTCGGCTTTCGATCCTGCAAGATTTTCTTAAATCTTATCAACTTATATGATCGGGGATAAATTAAATAATGGGACTTCCTATTTTTACATGTGCCTTGCAACCAATTGTAAGTTCATGAGCTAAACCTACAAAGCAATCAGAAAATGGATTGTATCTCTACGCGAATACCTTACCGGCAGACCGGAAATTTCAGCAAAACTGTTGTTGATTATATCGACCAGGCTCCCTCCTTAAGGGAGTTTTATAATTATCCGCCGACACTACAAGGCATAAAAAAAGCGATTGAAGACCGGGCGGAATTCAATTATAACCGTGATGTATTGGTGAATGAATTGAAGAAGCAATATGCCTCCCTTACGGTTTCCGATAAAACAAGATCCAATATTGAATTATTGGCTTCGGCGAATACGTTCACATTCACGACGGCACATCAGAATAATATTTTCACAGGACCTCTTTATTTTATTTATAAGATCCTGCATACGATAAAGCTGGCAGAAAATTGTAAAACCAATTTACCTCAATACAATTTTGTTCCGGTTTTTTATATGGGCACTGAAGATGCGGATCTTGATGAATTGAATCATGTTTATGTTGAAGGGCAAAGGCTGGTTTGGAAAACAAAACAAACCGGAGCCGTGGGAAGAATGAAAGTTGATAAGGACCTGGTTACACTTATCGGGTTGATCGAAGGGCAGCTTTCCGTTTTGCCTTTTGGCAATGAACTTTTGAATTTGATGAGGACCTGCTATAAAGAAGGAGATAGGATACAGCAGTCTACGTTTAAAATTGTGAATGCCTTGTTTGGGGAGTACGGGCTGGTTGTATTATTGCCCGATAATGAAGAGCTCAAAAGACAGATGATCCCTATTTTCAAGGACGACCTGTTGCAGCAAAACGCTTCGGATATTGTTGAAAAGACGGCTGAAAGATTAGATAGGACAGGTTATAAAGTACAGGCCAACCCAAGAGAGATCAATTTGTTTTACCTAAAGGAGAATGCCAGGGAACGTATTGAAAAAAGAAATGATCACTATTCAATTCTTAATTCCCAATTGTCATTTAAAGAAGATGAGTTATTAAAAGAGTTAGATGAGCATCCCGGCAGATTTAGCCCCAATGTGATCTTGCGTGGGCTCTACCAGGAAACTATTTTACCGAATCTTGTTTTTATCGGAGGCGGAGGTGAAACGGCATATTGGTTGCAATTAAAGGATCTGTTCAATCACTATAAAGTTCCATTCCCGATGCTCGTACTTCGTAACTCATTTCTGATCGTTGAAAGGAAATGGCAGGAAAGGATCGCGAAGTTGGGTTTTACAATTGAGGATTTCTTTTTATCAGAACAGGAGCTGATGAGCAAGGTTGTAATGCATGAAAGCAAAAACGATGTAAAACTGAATGGCGCATTAACGGAATTGCAAAAGATGTACGAGAGTTTTAAGAAGCAGGCAGCGGCAGTAGACAGTACTTTGGAAAAACATGTTGAAGCGTTAAAGTTGAGAAGTGTACAGAGATTGCAAGAGTTGGAAAAGAAGATGCTAAGAGCTGAAAAAAGAAAATTTACCGATCATCAAAGGCAAATTAATACGATCAAAGAACATTTATTTCCCGGAAATGGCTTACAGGAACGCTATGACAACTTCAGTTACTTTTATGCAAAGTGGGGGCGTACCTTTATTCATAAATTGTATGAGCATACATTGAATCTCGAACAGGAGTTTGTGATAGTTATCGAGAAATAAGTTTGAGTCCAAGCGAATTGATTTTCCCGGACGTAGCCAGGGATTGGCATCGCAGTTTCTCATCGTGCTGCGGAAATTAACATTGATGTTAAGGGAAAAGGGTTTTTGATTGCTAGGTGCCGGGTCAAGCCCGGCATGACGTACTTAAGGGGAAAGGGTTTTTGAATTGTGAGATGCCGGGTCACGCCCGGCATGACGTACTTGAGGGAAAAGGTTTTTGAATTGTTAGGTGCCGGGTCACGCCCGGCATGACGTATTTAAGGGGATACGGTTTTGAATTGTTAGGTGCCGGGTCAAGCCCGGCATGACGTACTGAAGGGAAAGGGTGAGGTGCCCGGTCAAGCCCGGCATGACGAACTTAAGGGAAAAGGTTTTTGAATTGTTAGGTGCCGGGCCTGATCCGGCATCTGTTGTGTTGTCCTCATTAAAGTGCAAAAATTAAATGGTAATTGAAGTGAAATTCTTGTGTCATGCCGGGCTTGACCCGGCACCTGTTTTTGTAGCTTTCATCATGGCTTTCTTCGTATATATAATGAGCAATTATACAAGAACTGTTTTATATACTGGTGTGACAAATGACTTGCTGAAAAGAGTAATGCAGCATAAGAACGGCCAGGGGTCAATTTTTACATCGAAATACAAATGTTATAGCCTGGTTTACTATGAAGAGTATATGGATGCTAATTCTGCAATTGCCCGCGAAAAACAATTAAAAAAATGGCATCGGCAATGGAAGATTGAGCTAATCACAAAGAATAATCCGGCTATGCTTGATCTTGCTACTGATTGGTTTTAGTTTGTTTGGATGCCGGGTCAGACCCGGCATGACGTACTGAGGGAAAGGGTTTTTGAATTGTTAGGTGCCGGGTCAAGCCCGGCATGACGCACATAAGGAAAAAGGGTTTTTGAATTGTGAGGTGCCGGGTCAAGCCCGGCATGACGTACTTGAGGGAAAGGGTTTTTGAATTGTGAGGTGCCGGGTCAAGCCCGGCATGACGTACTTAAGGGAAAAGGGTTTTTGAATTTTTAGGTGCCGGGTCAAGCCCGGCATGACGCACATAAGGAAAAAGAGTTTTTGAATTGTGTGGTGCCGGGTCAAGCCCGACATGACAAATCCCTTATTGGGAATTACCTTACTGCTTGGTTCCATGTAACGTCAATTAAAAGCATCTATACTCATTTTAAAGATTGTACTGCTTCCATCATCATTGTCTGCCACTAAAACAAGGCGTACAAAATCTTTTGTTTCTTCAATCACCGTTGCTGATTCAATCTTTTGACTTTTGAAACGCGAATCGATTTCTTCAAGATCGATGATTCTATCGGGTTTAATGGTTCCTGGAACCAGTTTGGCCGAGATATTATCAATGATCCATAAGTAACTCTTGCCGATCGTGCCATCATCATAGGCATTTCGTGTATCTTCTGTTGATACTGTCATGATCAGGTGATCGGATTGCTTTGCATAAGTTAACCCGGAAATACCCTTGAACGAAGCTGTGTCTTTTTGAATCTCAAAAGGAATAACCGCAACCTTGTAACTACTATCATTTTTTAAAAAACTTTCATCAATCCCGATCAGCTGATTATATGGATAACCTTTATTTCCCCTGTTCACGAGTATCAATTTAGCTGCAACAAAAGCTGCCCCCTCAATATTTATTTGTTCAATGCCTGCTTGCTTTATTTTGGCATATAGCGGCTGGAGATATACGTTGTCCTTTGTCTTCGCCCTCAGGTTATAGTTCCACCCGGAATTTCGGTAAGGATCCAACGAACCCGATCCAAAAAAGAATATAAGTGTTTCATTATTGCCAGAATAAATGGCAGAAGCTTCCAGGTCGGGTTTAGTATCTTTCGGAATCCTTGTACCGGAATGCAAAACTATAGTGGCAGAATCAATGGTGTTAAAAACGGTATCAAGAACAATCATGTTGGGTGCATCATCTCCCATGATGTATAATTTTCCATCGTAGTATTCGACAGCTGAAGCGGAAGAGTAGTTCAGTTTTTTTATTTCAACGGATGAAGATTGGACAATGTCAGGTTCGCGGCAGGAAGCAATCATCAGGAGAGTAAAGACGCAG
>DASTIZ010000030.1:0-4139 GCA_035717045.1 Chitinophagaceae bacterium | reverse complement strand
TCTTAATTGCCATAAAATTTAATTGAGAGTTGAGATTTACTTTTGCCCGACAAATATAACCTGCTGAGATGAATTTACAAATGAGAATCGACCTCCTGGCACGGCTTGGTGACTATATTTTATCAGGTGATGAGGAATGGTCAGAAGCAAAACACAGGGCAAGCCTGGCGAACCCATGGTTCACCCCGGAATTCATTGAACTGGCGATTAAGAATATTGCTGACCAGTTCCTGACCAAACAGCACCTCATAGAATGGACATCCCAATATGATTTCGAAAACGTACAACCAAAAAAGGTTGGTATCGTGATGGCCGGGAACATTCCCATGGTAGGCTTCCATGATCTTTTATCTGTATTTATTTCGGGACATAAGGCGAAGATAAAGCCGTCATCAAAAGATGAAATTTTGATCACACATGTAGTGACGAAACTTGAGGAATGGTCCGAAAGGACTCCTTCGGGGAACAGTGACATAAGTGATTCAATAACCTTTGAAGTAATGTTAAAAGGCTGTGATGCCTACATCACAACCGGCAGTAACAATTCAGCCAGGTATTTCGAGTATTATTTTAGCAAATACCCCCATATTATTCGTCGCAACAGGACATCGGTCGCTATCCTGGAAGGAGGAGAAACGACAGAAGAACTGGAAAGGCTGGCCGATGATGTGCATCTTTACTTTGGTATGGGATGCCGCAATGTGACGAAGATCTATGTTCCCCATGGTTACGATTTTGCACCAATGCTTACCATATTCAGAAAGTACGGCTATTTTAAAGACCATCACAAGTACCGGAATAATTACGACTATAATCTTGCATTGCACATCTTAAATGGCAAATTCTACATGTCGAATGAGTCGATCATTCTAATGGAGAATACAGCAGTTTTTTCTCCTATCAGCCAACTTAATTATGAGTTTTATGCAGATAAAGATGCGGTGATTGACAAATTAAGTTCGTCAGATGAGCTACAGTGCATCGTAGGTCGCGGTTATGTTCCTTTTGGAGAGGGACAAATACCCTCCCTGACCGATTATGCCGACGGTATTAACACGCTAAACTTTCTTATCAACTTGTGAATTTTGCATCCGTATCAATCAATAATTGTTGCTAATTTTATGGACCGAAGTACGAAAGTCTTGGTAAACGAATTGTTAAACTAAAATGAAGGGTCATTTTTTCAGGAAACTTGTTCGTTATTTTGTATAGGCATATAATTTGAAACAATAAGGATAAAAACTAATAAACTACCATGAAATTTAAAAACGTGCTCTTAATAGTGGCAATCAGCAGCGGATCCGCTATTGCCAGTGTATGGGGTTATTCAAAATTCACAGATAAAAAGGTTGTAGCCATTCAATCAGAGTCAAAATTGCCTGCCAATTATGCAGGGTTTTTTGATGGCACTACAACAACAACCGCGACAAATATTGACTTTACCCAGGCAGCGAATACGTCAGTTCAGGCTGTTGTACACATAAAAACAAAAATCGCTGCTCAAAAGGTGAGTAACGATCTCCCGCGCCGTAACCGCGGAACCATTGATGACTGGTTCGACGACCTTTTCAATTTTGGTCCACAGATCATCCCTGAGCAAAGAGCTTCCGGTAGTGGCGTATTGATCAGTGAGGATGGATATATAGTCACCAACAACCACGTTGTGAGTGACCAGAACGGAGGCGTTGCCGGTGAAATAAATGTAACTCTTCATAATAAAAAGACCTACAAAGCAAGATTGATCGGGAAAGACCCCAGCACCGATCTCGCCGTTCTCAAAATTGATGGGACTGGCTTCCCCTACCTTGTTTATGGAAATTCAGATGAATTGAAATTGGGTCAGTGGGTTCTTGCCATTGGTTATCCGCTAACACTGGAAACAACAGTGACAGCAGGTATCATCAGCGCAAAGGGAAGGTCAATTGGTATCAATAGCCGCCAGAGCCAAACTCCGGTTGAGTCATTTATTCAAACTGATGCGGCAGTTAACCAGGGTAACAGTGGTGGAGCATTGGTTTCTACAGATGGTAAGCTGGTGGGTATCAACTCGGCAATTTTGGCCCCAAGTGGTACCTATGCGGGTTATTCATTTGCGATCCCTGTGAACCTTGCCAAGAAAATCGTGAATGATATTGTTGAGTTCGGAGATGTCCAAAGAGGTTATCTCGGCATTCAATATGCAAGCAATCTTAGTGAAGAGCAAATGAAGCAATTGGGTATAAAAGAAGGTGAAGGTGTTTATGTATCGGCGGTACCCAGCGATGGTGGTGCATATGCAGCAGGTATTAAGAAAGGCGACATCATCACAAAAGTAAATGACCGCCCGGTGACCAGTGGTCTTGAAATGAGTGCTCAAATAGCAGGGTTCAGACCCAATGATAAAGTAAAGATCTCCTATTTACGTAATGGCAAAGAATACACCACAACCGTCACGTTGAGATCAAAGATCAGTAATGTTGACCTCGCATCGGCCGGTGACCTTATTGGTGCGGAACTGGTTAATCTTGATTCGAAAAAGGCTGATGAATATGATGTTGCCGGTGGTGTTGTGGTTAAGAAAATTAAAGAAGGTGGCAAACTTAGTGAGACAAAAATGGATGAAGGCTTTGTGATCACAAGTGTGAATGGAAAATCTATTAAGTCAATTGAAGAATTAAGCAGGATATTAAACAGTGCCTTGGGTACGGTAAAATTGGAAGGTTTTTATCCTGGTTTCAGAGGCAGTTATACATATCCTCTGGATCTGACAAATTAATTGGTTCAGATTTCGATATTGAACCGTCTCGCCTTAGGCGAGACGGTTTTTTATTTCTCATACACCAGGTAATCCCATGCACTTATTACCAGGTTGCGCCGGCCCAGATCTTCTGATTCGGCAGTAAAGACATTTTTGTAATTACCCCTTATCCTTTCGTCTGATATGCTAAACTCAAGCTTGTCATCACTGGAAAGATTCAGAAACGTGAGTACCTCCCTCTCTCCCTTCCTCCTTCCGTATGACAATATCTTATCGTTTTCCGAAGTTGAAATGAAGCTGGTGCTCACGGATTCATCGCCTGCACTCAACGCCGGGTGAGAACTATGAAGGTTCAATAAGGTTTTATAAAAATGATGCAGCCCAAAATTTCCTGTCCATTGAATAACATCTTTTTCAAAAAATTTCAACCGCCGGGAATTTGGCATTTCCTGCCCGCTATAAATGAGTGGGATACCATTCCATGTTGAGCATAAGACGGCAAATGTTTTTGCAGCATGTCCCATTCTTTCATATTCACTGCCACTATGTGAGTTTTCATCATGATTGGATGTAAAAAACACCCTCAGGGCTTTGCCGGGAAATGAATTTTCATATCGTTGTAATATCCCGGTGATTCCTTTCATGTCAGTTTCCCTTCGCCAGTAAGCCTCCATTTTATGAAGAAATTCCCAGGTATAGCTCGCGTCAAACACGTCATGATAATGTACATCTTCAGTTTCGGCCAACCAGAATAATTTCTTTTCCTGATCAAGGTTTGTTCTTGCAAATCTCCAGAAATCAAGTGGTACGAGGTGTGCCATGTCGCATCTGAAGCCATCAATATCAAAATTATCAACCCAGAACTTCATGGCATCGACCATTGTCACCCGCAATTCATCGTTGTGATAGTTTACGTGTATCACATCACCCCAATCCGGGTAAGGAGGCCGAAAATTCCCGTGATCATCTTTTGAGAAGAAATCAGGTCTTGTCAAGGTCCAAACGTGATCCCATGCCGTGTGATTTGCCACCCAATCAATAAGCACGCTCATCCCATAGCCGTGAACTTCATTGACGAGCGTGGCAAAATCATCGAAGCTTCCGTACTCAGGATTCATCGCAGTGTAATCACTGATTGAATAATAGCTACCAAGCGTCCCTTTACGATGTGCTTTGCCGATTGGTTGCAGGGGCATAAACCAAAGCGTTTCCACTCCCATATCCCTTAATCTTGGTAAATGGGTTGCGAATGCATTGAGCGTTCCTTCTGGAGTATATTGGCGGACATTAACTTCATAGATATTCGTATGATGCGCCCAGGCAGGTGGATGGAACGACGAAGACATAAACAATGATACGGAATTTGTAATGATATAGAACAAAAGTTATATACCCTGTGATT
>DASTIZ010000029.1:0-2848 GCA_035717045.1 Chitinophagaceae bacterium | reverse complement strand
CGTCAGGGTTTGTAAATGCATGGGTAGCGTTGGGATATGTTTTGAAGGTGATCGCTTTTCCAATTGAATCCATCTGCTTTTTGAAAGGAGCTACCTGGGCATTAACAAAATCATCTTTTTCCCCATGACAAACCAGTATTTCTGCTTTGGTAAGATTTTTATCTGCCGGAGTTCCCAAAAGATTTCCATGAAAGCTTACAACTCCATTTAGTGGCTCCCCCATCCGGGCAAAATTGAGTAACATGCCGCCACCAAAACAATAACCAATGCCGGCCATTTTAGTTTGATCAACCTGTTCATATTTTTTCAACTGGCTGACCGCTGAATCAAAGATCTTTTTTGCCATTTGAGGATTCATGTAATAGGGGGTGGCAAGCTTCTGCGCATCGTTCTGGTTATCGGCCGTTCGGTTGTTGCCATACATGTCAACAGCCATTGCGATATAACCTAATTCGGCCAACTGCCTTGCACGGAATTTAGGATAATCATTCAATCCCCACCATTCATGTATAACTAAAACTGCCGGGCGTTTGCCCTGCACATTTTCATCATACACTACATAGCTGTTCAGCCGTAGGGAATCGATCGTATATGCTACTGCTTCCTCTTTGAGCTTTGCCGTTTTTGTCTCCGTGACGGGAACGATCTTATCATCTTTCTTTTCGTCGCTTGTGCAGGCGCAGAGAAGAAGGGAAAGAACAGTGTATGCCATTAGAGCTTGTCCAAAAGGACGCGATTGGATAAGTTTCATATCATTGGTTTTGATGTGAAGAAAGGACAGCAAAGTTCATAAAATATTTTTTATGGCCAACGCGATTTTGCCCACAAAGGTTTTTCATAACTTCATTTTTATGGAAATGCGGTTACTGATTTTACTGACGGCAATGGTTTCATTCTCTTGCAACGATTCGCAGGTAAAGGAAAAGAAAGATGATTCAGCAATGGGTGATGCCATAAATACGAATAAGGTGAATGCTATGATTAATGTCAACAATGTTAATATCGTATATGATCAATGCGGTAGCGGTGATACGACTTTACTTTTTCTTCATGGCTGGTGTATAAATAAAGAATATTGGAGTGAACAAAAAAAATATTTCTGCGACAAGTTTAAAGTAGTGACGCTTGACTTACCCGGGTTTGGGCAATCCGGCAAAAACCGAACCGAGTGGAGCTTTGAGCGATATGCCAATGATATTAATGAATTCATCAACACAGCAAGGCTGGAAAATGTTATCCTGATTGGTCATTCCATGTCCGGCGATATCTTATTGTTGATGGATACTAAGTATCCGGGAACAATAATTGGTATGGTTGGCATTGACAATCTGAAATATCCAGCAGTAAAATATACTAAGGTCCAGGGGCAGGAAATGGAAGGTTTTTTTACCATGTTGAATAAGAACTTTTCAGGAACGGTGGAAGGGTATACCAAACAATATCTATTTCCTCCTTCGGCAGATGTTTCGATTGTTAGCCGGGTGATTAGCGATTTTAAAAGTGCCGATTCGGCAATTGCCATAAAAGTGCTGCGTTCTATGTCTGATGTATCACAAAAGGAAAAAGAAATGATGGAAAACCTGACGCATAAACTCTACCTGGTGAATAGCGACATGACTCCAACTGATATCGAGGCCTTAAAAAAATCCTGCAAGTTTTCTGCTGAAGTAGTTTATGTAAAAGGAACAGGGCATTACCCGATGATCGAAAAGCCAGCTGAGTTTAATGCAGCGTTAGAAAGGGTGGTCCGGATGATTGGAAATAAACTCCAACCGTGAGGGGCAATAATTCGGATTTGGTTGCGGCAAAAGAAGTTTGTCAATCTAATTATATGATCGCAAGTATGAGGCGCCTGATCTTTTCAGCCATATGGGAGAGCGATTTATTCATGAGATACCTGATTACGAGATGAAACAATTTTCACTGATAACAGTTTTATTATTTGTATGCTTATTCGCCGGGGGCCAGAAAAAATATTACTTCCGGGCATGGCAAAAAAATTCAGACACTGAAAAGCAGGATGGGAGCCGGCAGCGGCCCTTTGAAACTTTGGGTGCTCTTCAAAAGCTAAAGTTAAAAGCCGGCGATACTGTATTCTTTAAAGGTGGCGACGTCATGAACGGCGCGATCAGGATAACCAACATTCATGGGACATCGCGAAGACCGATTGTATTTAGTGCCTACGGAGAAGGCAAAGCAGTAATAACGACTGGCACTAATGAAGGGTCATTATTTATGAATAGCAAAAATGTTTCGATCAGCGAGTTAATCTTTCAGGGGGCCGGACGAAAAGAAAGAACAGGCGATGGTTTGAAATTGGTTTCCTGCAGCGCCGTAAGCATTAAGAATGCAGAAATATCAGGTTATCAAAAGGCTGGCCTTGTGCTTTACAATTGCCAGGATGCAAAAATTGACGGAGTGGTAGCACAGGATAATGGCTTCGCAGGTATTCTTGTTGATGGAGATTATCAAAAGAGAATATCTGATAAAATTCATATTGTAAGATGTCGCGCCGATAACAATCCCGGTGACCCCACAAATCTTACCAATCATAGTGGCAATGGTATCCTTGTTGGAAATTGTAAGAATATATTAATTGAGTACTGCACTGCAACAAACAACGGCTGGGACATGCCACGCATTGGCAACGGGCCTGTCGGCATATGGGCTTATGAAGCGGATTCTGTAATTATTCAGCACTGCATTGCTTATAGAAACAAAACATCACCCGGAGCTGCGGATGGTGGAGGTTTTGATCTCGATGGCGGTGTGACGAATTCAATCATCCAGTACTGTCTTTCCTATGAAAACGAAGGTGCAGGTTATGGCATCTTTGAATATCCTGGCG
>DASTIZ010000028.1:0-4293 GCA_035717045.1 Chitinophagaceae bacterium | reverse complement strand
CATCACATAATAATAATGTAACATCATGTGGTACTCTCATTCCCTTGTCATAATAGTCCTGCACTTCTTTATATAAGGCCCAAAGCTGTGGTGTTTCACTTGCCGGTTTCCCGGTTACGTCCGCAATGATCTGGCGTTGATCTTTTACTATTCGTTCTAATAATTCGGTAGCGGTTTCCCGGCTCATAGGCGCATCGCCATCACCCCGCATACCAACGCTCACTATTTTTTCATTCCATGCTAGTTGCATGCCACCACGCCAAAATTCTTTTAACCCGGCTTCAGTACTATCGTAGTTCCATTTTCGTCCGTTGCCAAAATATTTCCATTCTTCATGTGCCCTCATCAGGGGTTCATGATGGGAAGTACCGATCACGATCCCATATTGATCTGCTGATCTTATATTAAGCGAATCATCATAATAAAAAGCATTGCCCCACATCGCCGGCCAGAGATAATTTCCTTTTAAGCGAAGGATCAGTTCGAATACTTTTTCGTAAAATTTATGATTAAATCCTCCGAACTTTTCTTTTGTCCAACCCGAAAGAGCAGGTGCTTCATCATTGATAAATATGCCGCGATATTTTACTTTAGGCGCATCGCCAGTTGTGATGTTCATCTTTACAAAGATTTCATTCTTCTTTTTAACCGGAACGTCAGCCCACCAATACCATGGTGACACGCCAATTTGCTTTGAGAACTCTAATACACCATACGCGGTTCCTCTTCGATCACTACCGGAAATAACCAGGGCATTTTCTACACCAGCAAAAGGATTAGATAATGTTTGTATTTGATAAGCTTCCCACTTATCAAGTATTGATTTTGATTTGATCTTTCCTGATTCAAGGAATTGTTTAATCCATGATGACTTTTCGAGAGAACCAATGATAATAATATTATTGGATCGCGAAATGGAATTTTTAATCGGAATTTTTAGCCCTAATACCATTTCAATGTCCTGCTGCAAAAGCTCTGCTGATCTCTTCACAAGGGAAAAATCATTCTTATCAACATAGATTACTGCATTGGATAATGAAAAAGAATTCGGAAGTTTTGTTTCGGATATTAATTGAGAAATGATGTTGGTTTGTCCAACCAGCGAAATAATTATATAAAGGAAAACTTTTCTCATTGCATTAAAATATTTCCAACTAGAAAGGCAGCAGCTACCTAAGTTCCCCACGTCATTGCGATCCCGCCAAAGGCGGGAGAAGCAACGGGGGGACAGGGGGCTTTAAAAGCCAATGCTGTTACCACCATCCACAGGCAATACAACACCCGTGATATATTTTGCTGCATCACTTGCCAAAAACAATGCAGCATCGCCAATATCCGATGGCTGACCCATATGGCCCATAGGGGTACGGCCGAAAACCTTTGCTTTGCGTTCGGGATCGCTGTTGAGTGCTTTATCAGTCATATCCGTGATGATAAAGCCGGGAGCGATCGCGTTTACTCGAATTCCCTTTGATCCCAATTCAACAGCCATTGCTCTTGTCATTCCGTCAACAGCCGTTTTACTGGCACTGTAAGCGATCACTTTTGGTAACCCGTATTGTGCGGCCATTGAACTAATGTTAATGATAGAGCCACTCTTTTGTTTCACCATCTGCTTCACCACTTCCCGGCTCATCACAAAAACTGCCGTAAGATTTGTCATGATCACCTTTTGAAACTCATCATCGGTTACTTCCTCGATAATTTTCTTCATGTTAATGCCGGCATTATTCACCAAAATATCAATCCGTCCAAATTGTTTAATGACATCACAAACAAAGGAAGGTATCGTTGAAAGATTGCTGAGATCACAGGTCATCGGGTAACAATTTTGGCCAAGTCTTTCTCTGGCCCGGTTCAGTTTCTTTTCATCACGTCCTGCAATTACCGTCTCTATTCCTGCCTGCGTAAATTTTTCCGCGATCGCAAGGCCGATCCCGGAACCGCCGCCTGTTACGATTGCAACCTTACCCCCAATCCGCCCAGGCGGAGAGTTTTTGGTGTTCATAGTTTAGTTTTTCTTTTTATAATTCAACCCATTTTTTTATCAATGAACGATCGGTATATTATTTCTAAGTCCCTTTTCAGGGGA
Organism: Chitinophagaceae bacterium; assembly: GCA_035717045.1. GTDB lineage: Bacteria > Bacteroidota > Bacteroidia > Chitinophagales > Chitinophagaceae > VBAS01. The sequence goes on along the minus strand of DASTIZ010000028.1, from coordinate 2,201 downwards.
CAGGGGTGTTGCCCGGCGCAAATAAGATTCTTATGCTTTTATAATACTCAAGACTTTTATCGGGTTGTTCATAGGTGGCGGGTATCGGCAACCTGGAGAATGTTTGAAAATACAACAAACACGCATTGCGCCACCAGATCGCATCGCTCAATTGAATATTCAATAACTGTTGCACTTGTTTGAACCTGTCTTCATCAATGTATTTATTCAAACCGTTCCATTGCCTGATAAAAGATCGTACCGAATCAACCCCGGCATTATATTTATAGCAGAGCTCATCCCACAGGGTTCTTCCTGAATGCATTTTATGATCCCAGGCTGCATGATGGAACCATAACAAGTATTCATCAGGGCATTTATTGATATCGTTGTATTGTTCCTGTACTTCTTTTGAATATTGGGCTAACGCATTTGTGCCTTTTGATGTTCTGTCAAATCCGATTCCAAATGAATCTGCCCTGTGGTAATAAACCGGGTTCCAGTCGGGCCGATTCAGTGTATTTCCCCATGGCATCGGTCCATAATGATGACCATTATACATTATATGTGTTAAGCCAATTGGCGTCATATAATTGACCAGGGCTTCACGGGAATTAAGCATAATGTTCTTTATAACAGCAGTCGCTTTTCGGTCAGTTGTCAGTGTTTGCTTTATCCATTCATCTGCGATCCGTTCCGGGGAAAGATCGAGGTCCCAGCTTAGTCGTCCAAGCGTATACCAATTCGCCTGGGCAAACGGATGACCACACCAATTGATGTCATTACCAACATTACTCACGCCGGCCATGCCACGCATCGAAAAATTATCTAACGACCCGTTAATTACCTTTGCAACAGTTGAGCCTTTCCCTTTAGCGTAAGTATCCGCATTCAACACTTCTTTGAATAATGGCGCTTCATAAACCAGGTGCGTGCCTTGTCCCAGGTATTCCTGCGTCAATTGAAATTCCATCATCAATGGTGTATGCGGCATGGCACCAAAAAGAGGAGAGAACGGCTCGCGCGGTTGAAAATCGATTGGGCCATTCTTTACCTGGATTAAGACATTCTCTCTGAATTTTCCATCCAGCGGTTTGAATTCTTCATAAGCTTGTTTAAAGCGGTCATTGGATTCAGGATTATACACAAATGCTCTCCACATCACGATACCTTTGTGGGGAGCGACGGCATTGGCCAGCATGTTGGCACCGTCAGCATGACTTCTTCCATAATCTTGCGGACCGGGTTGTCCCTCGCTATTTGCTTTTACCAAAAAACCACCAAAGTCCGGGATATAAGCATAGATCTCTTTTACTTTTTCTTTCCACCAAAGTTCAACAGTATCGTTTAAGGGATCTGCCGTTCGTAATCTGCCGATCTCTATCGGGGCGCTGAATCTTGCGGTGAGAAAAACTTTAATGCCATAAGGCCGGAACAGGTCTGCCAATGCTTTTACTTTTTCAAGATATGGCCTTGTAAGTATCGTTGCATTTGCATTTACATTGGTGAGCACTGTTCCATTGATACCAACCGATGCATTTGCCCTTGCATAGTCGATATAACGTTTATCAATATAACCAGGCAATGTATGCCAGTTCCATATAGAAAATCCGGCATAGCCCCGTTCAACCGTCCGGTTCAGATTATCCCAATGATTAAGGAGCCTTAGATCTAATTCGGGCGATGAAATAATATTGAGATTCGAAATTTGCTGTTGAGTTTGTATCAAACGCAGAAAATGAAATACGCCATAAAGAAGCCCGATATCTGTATTGGCGGTAATGATCGTTTTACCCGGCTGAGCTTTAATAAGAAATCCCTCTGTCCCTATCTGGTCCAGCTCATCTTTCCTGACAAGTGACGATAGCTGGGGCAAAGAGGAAATACCCGCAATGAACGATGCTGGTTTATTCGCAGCCGATGCAATCCTGTACGATACACCTGTCAGACCGGTTAAGGCTTTCGATAACTCATTCCTGATTATCAAAATGGTTTGCGAATTACCCAGGACAACCGGTGAGCCAATTTGTTTTTTATAGTGATCAAGCACGGTCGGGTTCGTGATCTTATGATAGCGTAACCACAGGTCATATCCATCTTCGGCTTTCAAAGAAGAAACCATGAATAAGACCAGGGGAAGTAATGCGACTCTCATAATCTGACTTTACTCTTCTTTTTTAAAGAAGATTTCCTGATGACAAGATCAGAACGAATAACAATAG
>DASTIZ010000027.1:0-12702 GCA_035717045.1 Chitinophagaceae bacterium | reverse complement strand
GGGGCTGGTACTGGTATTATAGAATTCAAAGAATTCATGCCTGTTGGCACCCGGGTTCGTATAAACTTCGTTAAATACTACCTGCGCATTTAAAATGGCAGCTGAAAGGATGAGTACACAAAGAGTAAAAATCTTTTTCATTTTCTTAGGGTTGAATTGACGGATCTTGTTTTCGATCTCAGAAGCTACCGTAATGTTACCGGGAATTTTTTTAGAGCAGGTATCAGTACGGATCGCTTATCGGAGTTTCTCGGAGGATATGGTGGATTAATACGACGACACAAACGTAATATGCACATTCAATTTATGCAAGCTTTTCGATAGAAAAGTTTTCAAGTATATTTTCAAAATATTCATTTTCAATAAACATTTTTTAAAACTAATTTTGAATTTCGTAGGAGTACTATATGTCTTCAATTATTGAGGTTCGTGGATTAACGAAATCATTTAACGAAATAACCGCAGTTGACGATCTGAGTTTTACTGTAAATGAAAAGGAGGTTTATGGTTTTCTTGGACAAAATGGCGCCGGAAAATCTACCACTATCCGAATGTTATTGAGTTTAATCAGACCTTCCGGCGGCACCATTAAAATTTTCGGACTTGACCTTTTCACTCATCGAAAAGAAATACTGCAAAGAACCGGAGCGATTATTGAAAAGCCCGACTTGTACAAATATCTTACGGCAATTGAGAATTTGCGTTTTTTTGCTGTGATGAGTGGTCTGAAACTTACTCGTCAGCAATTGCTGGAAAAACTCGATAAAGTCGGACTTGCTGACAGAGCGGAGAGTAAAATAAAAACCTATTCCCAGGGCATGAAGCAAAGATTAGGTATCGCAGTGGCGCTCGTTAATGATCCCGATCTAATCATATTGGATGAACCGATGAACGGGTTGGATCCCCAGGGAATAGCAGATATACGCCAGTTGATCAATCACCTTAGTAAAGACCTTGGAAAAACCGTTTTTATTTCTTCCCACCTGCTTACCGAAATGGAACAGGTTGCGGACTCGTTGATGATCATTCATAAAGGAAGAAAGATCGCAGAGGGAAATCTCCGGCAATTGTTAAATCCTGAGCAAACAAAAATAGAAGTCGAAACAAAAGACACAGCCCGGCTCGAAGAAAAACTAAAGCAAACAGCCTGGGGAGCCAGGATCACTTCCGCCGATGGTCACAAAATTACACTGCAAATGAAGAAAAATGAAGTGCCGCAGTTTATCCGGGAACTCGCCGAAATGAGGGAAGAGATCTATGGAATACATAGAAAAAACTCCCTGGAAGATTATTTTTTATCTCTTACTGCTCATTAATATGATGTCACTACTCAAAATAGAGATATTTAAGATTTTCAAAAGGCCAAGAACTTATATTGCCTTTGCCGTAATTGCATTGATCATTCTCCTTATTCAAATTGCTTTGAAATTCGGTGGCGGGGAGTATGTTGGATTGATGCTCTCCGGAATGAGTGATAGTTTTGAAGAAATACCATCTGAAATTATATTAAATGGATATCTCGTTTGTTTTATTATACTGAACTTATTACTCATTCATGTACCGATCCTCGTGGCACTGGTTTCAGGGGATGCCATTGCCGGCGAGGCAAATATGGGGACACTACGTCTCCTGGCATCAAAACCCTTCAGCCGGATCCAATTGCTGATCGTAAAATTTATCGCTTCCGTATTTTACACGTTGATATTGTTAGTATGGGTTGCTCTTCTTGCATTATTCGTGAGCATGATTATTTTTGGAGTGGACTGGCTTGGGGTAGCCAGGGAACTTGAGTTTAATGTCATGGAAGCAGATGATGTGTTGTGGCGGTATGCATTAGCTTTCGGTTTTGCTGCCATTGGTCTTATTTGTGTCGCTGGTTTATCGTTTATGCTTTCCGTATTTGCAGATAACTCCATTGGGCCGATCGTTACCACCGTTTGCGTGATCATTGTCTTCACGATACTGACACAAATGCAAATACCTTTTTATGATGAAACGATCAAGCCTTATCTTTTTACAACTCATATGCTGGGTTGGAAGGGATTCTTTTATGTAAAAGCCGTAGATGGAGTAACTGTAAAAGGATCCATCGAAAATTTGCCGGCGGTTTTAAAAAGCGCCGGCATACTCATCGTCTATACCGTGGGATTTTTAGCTGTCGCTTTTTGGCACTTTAACAAGAAAAATATCTTAAGCTGATGAAAAATATTCTTTTTACGGTGTTTGCTTTTGGATGTATTGGTCGGTTGTCTGCGCAAACACCTGAGGAATTGCTGATCAAAATAAAAGTAAAACTTGAAACGGTTAATGATTATACGGCAAAGGGCAAACTGAAGACGAATGTAGTTTTCATCAAGGCGCCCATCGCTTCCGTAAAAGTATATTATAAAAAACCGGACAAAATGAAGATCGTTAACGAGAATGGTATTTCGTTTATACCAAAAGGATCAGTAAATATTAACCTTGCAAAATTTCTAACGGCTGCAGGCAACTTTGAAATTGTTGATGCGGGTAAGGAGACTTCAGGGCTAAGAATACTTAAACTATTGCCATCAGATGAAAACTCGGATATCGTGTTGTCTACCCTTTATATTGATGAGAAAGCCGGGCTTGTTAAAAAAGCAAAGAACACCACAAGAGATAATGGAACGTATGAATTGGAAATGACTTATGGTAAATACGCTTCCTTTGGACTTCCTGACAAGGTTGTTTTTTCTTTTAATACAAAAGACTACAAGTTGCCAAAAGGAGTAACATTTGATTATGACGACGGCACTGAAAGGAAAACCGGGGAGGACCTGAAAAATAAGAAAGGTAAGGTCGAGATCACATATTCGGAATATGCGATCAACAAAGGCGTTGATGATGCAATCTTTAAGTGATTTTTCTAAGTAGAACTTCAACTTGTTTATCGTGTGTTTTCGGGATTAATTTGGCCTATGCAGGAGCGTCTTTTTTATAGATAGTATTCTCAAATAAAACCCCCATTTCACCGTTTTTAGCTAGCTGATTTCCTGCTGGTAACATGCTTTACAAAGGTGACAACAGGAATTATCTTTATAGCAATAAATCCAGGAATGAAAAACCTCGCCCTTATTATTCTTTCCGTCTTATTTCCTTTTTGCCTGTTAGCCCAGTCAGGCACAGTAAAAGGCCGGTTAGTAGATACTGCCGGGGTGGAGTTAAGTAATGCAACGGTCTCGGTCTTATTAAAGAAAGATACGTCACTGGTAAGTTATACTCTTTCAGATTCCAAAGGATCTTTTGCAATAAAAAACCTTCCTTACACTGATTACGTCATATTTATCTCATTTACCGGTTACGAACTGTATACCGGCTCTTTTTCGATTTCGGCAGATAGCCGCAATTCAGATATTGGATTAATCATGCTGTGGCCTGAGTATAAAATGCTGTCCCGCGTCATTGTTGCCGAAAGCCCGGTAAGAATGAACGGAGATACAATCTCATTCAAAGTAAATGCATTCAACTCAAAACCTACTGCTACAGTTGAAGAGGTTCTGAAAAAGATCCCTGGTATCCAGGTACAGAAAGACGGATCCGTAAAAGCCATGGGTGAACAGGTTCAGAAAGTCTATGTTGACGGCAAAGAATTTTTTGGCAATGATCCGAAAATCGCAACAAAGAATCTAACCGCTGACATGGTTGACCAGATACAAGTGTTTGACGATATGAGCGAACAGGCAAGATTCACAAAAATTGATGATGGAAGCAGGACCAAATCAATTAACATCAAACTAAAGAAAGATAAAAGAAAAGGCGATTTTGGAAGAGTGATCGCCGGAACAGGCAGCAATTCACGATACGAAGGAAATTTTTCATTGAATCATTTCAGGGGCGATCAGCGAATATCACTTGTCGGTTCAGCCAATAACACAAACAAATTGAACTACTCATTCAGTGAATTTTCTGGTGGTCAAGCTGGCGGTTCGCAATTTTCCGGCGGCGGATCGGGTAATGCCGGGATGATCAACGCCTCAGGCAGTTCACAGGGTGGAATCAGCAGGCCTATTTCAGGGGGATTGAATTTTAATGATACCTGGGGTCCAAAGTTCGATTTCAGGGGCAGCTATTTTTATTCTGATAATTCGAACATCCTGGAACAGCATAAATTCAGAAGAAATACATTCCCGGGTGATTCTTCGTCCGAAGTAAATAGTTTCAGTAATAGCTTACATGGTAATCGGTCTCACCGGGTGAACCTCAGGGGAGAATATATGGTCGACACCATGAACTCATTATTATATACGGTAAATCTGAATAAGCAACAATATGAAGGTTCCGCAGTTGATACAAGTTATACATATTCATCAGGCAGGGAGAAATACCTTGCCGTCAAGTCCAACACAGCGCGGAAGGAGTCCAGGAATGGAATAAATTATTTTGGTGAGTTGGTTTACCGGAAAAAGTTTAAGCGAATTGGCCGCACCTTTACATTGGGATGGAGGAATGGCAAAGGAAATAATGAATCAAACAACCATAATAGGTCACCGATCACTACCTACGACCGGAATGGTAATATAGTCTCAGAAGCAGATCTTAACCAGCAGTCTGTCCAGGAAAGTGAAAATGCCAATAATACGATCAGCGCATCGTATACTGAACCGATAGGCAACAACAAGTTATTTGAGATCAACTATGCTTATTCAGGAAGCGCGAATATCTCTGATAAAAAATCCTATGACTTTAATACAGGTTCAGGAAAGTATGATCTTTTAAATGCGCAGCAGACAAATTACTTTGACTACGATAATACGTCGAACCGGGCGGGGGTAAATTTCCGTCACCAGGTAAAAAAAGTAAGTTACCAATTGGGGATGGGTATGCAGGTAACTAAACTGGCAAACAAAAGTGTAATGGCTGCAAGTGGTAAAGACACAACAATTCGCCAGCGATTTACAAATCTCTTTCCAACGGCGAATATCGCCTTTGCAATTTCGCGGACTAAGAATATCAGGCTTATATATCGCGGAAGGACCCAAGCACCGGGTGTAGCTCAATTGCAGGATGTACCTGATGTAAGCAACCCACTAATGATTAAGACCGGAAATCCGTCGTTAAAACAGGAGTTTGCAAATAACATCAATATTAACTACAATACATTTGCCGTTGCATCTCAGCGTTTTCTTTCTGTCAGCTTAAATGCCAGCTACACGGCAAATAAGATCGTGAACAGTATCGACACCGTAAATGCGGTAACGATCATTTACAGACCGGAGAATATGAACGGCTCATTCAGTGGTTCAGGCATGACCTCGCTGAATCTCCCTGTAAAAAGATTCAAAGGGATGAACCTGAATCTCACGAATATGATCTACCTGAGCCACGATGCAAACCTTGTTTTCAAGAAAAAGAATTTAACAACCCTTCTCCAGGTAAATCAATCCGCGGGGCTGAATTATGGGAAGGACAAGTTCGATGTTTCTCTCAGCACTGCGTTTGTTTACAATACCGTTGCCTATAATTTTGAACGAAGCAACAATACAAGGTATTTTAATCATGCTTATTCCGTGGACTTTACTTACCGCTTTAAGAACCGGTTATACTTTCTTACCGATCTTGATTATTATATCAGTTCAGGCCGTACTGCCGGGTTTAACCAGGATGTTTTGCTTTGGAACATGTCAATCGCCAAGAAGTTTTTACAGACAAATATTCTCGAGGTAAAATTTACTGTATATGATATCCTGAAGCAAAATAATGGTATCAACCGCGTGATCGGTGAGAATTACTTTGAAGATGTGCGGGCAAATGTGGTCCCGCGGTTCTTCCTGGTAACGATCGGGTATAATTTAAACCATGTAGCAAAAAATAAAGATGCGGTGAAGGATGAGCCACAACCGATCGGTAAATAGCGTATAGTTAAGTGGTGGTTCCTGAAATCTGCAATAATAAAAATCGGCCAACCAAGTGATCGCTTCTTTCATTAGTGAGCAGAATACTCTTGTTGTGATATAATGAGTTAATGGCAAATACTTCCTGATTTGTGATTAACACAACACGGTATTGACCAATCATAAAGCAATTTATTGAAATCTGAGTCCTGTTACTCCCCGTAACCAAATCAATTGGGTTACTTATCAAAACAGTTCCGGAAATCGATGCTATCCGTAAAGTGGCAGTTAGATGTGTTGTTGGTGGCACGAGATCGTTGCATTATCCCGGGACAGTTCTTGGCGACTTCGATTGTCGCCTTGTCAGGACTGGTCTTGGTTAACAGCACTTCCTACTGATTATTATTTGCATCAGCACTTGCTTTTCCGGAAAGGTGAATCGAATAACTTTCAGTGTTCGCGGTTTTTCTTAAAGGCAGAAAAAAAGAAAGGGCAAATGTGGCAGCTGTAAGGATCGCCAGGGCTACGGTTAATTGGAAGAAATGTTTCATTGTTCTCTTTTAGGGGTGATTAAATATTTATAGCTAAGGCTTAACACCTTTAATACATGTCTTCAGCCCGGATCGCAGAAACAACAAATCAGCGATCCGAAGGTTTTTCAGTTGGATTCTTGCAGAAAATTCTTTTTTAAAATGTTACACCGGGAAAGTTAACTGGTAGGACTCACCCGGGTACCGGATTATTGTTGCGGTTGTAAAAGTATATTCCACTTTTCTAATCTCATAATTTTTCTAAGAAAATTTTCTAGGTACGTATGACCTTTTTATCAGTAGTAATTCTGCGTTTTTACTAAAGCATAATTGAAAGGGGCCGGGAAAAATACGATAATAGAAACCGGCTACAATTGAACGAACAGAAAAGAAAATAGGAAATGGATCGGATATGGAGCGCCTGGTAATTAGATCAATGGACGCACATAGCATCCCAGGTGTCATGATCAGTTCTCATCAATCTTTTCATCTTCCTGGTTGGCAAGGATAGTCTGCGTCATTTTTCTAAGCGGATTTTTTCTGTTTTCTTCATATCCTTTCCGGCGATCGATGATATCAATACAAGCAAATAATGCATTCCTGAATGACGATTCATCCGCCTTATTTTTACCAGCAATATCAAATGCCGTCCCATGGTCAGGTGACGTACGGACAATAGGTAAGCCGGCAGTAAAGTTCACTCCTTCGCCGAATGCCAAAGTTTTGAAAGGGACCAGGCCCTGGTCGTGGTACATAGCAACTATTGCGTCAAATTGGTTATGATACCTGTTTGCAAAAAAACTGTCAGCACTGAACGGACCGGTCACAATTTGGTTATTTTGCCTGGCTTCTTTGATTGCTGGTTTAATAATAGTGTCTTCTTCTTTGCCAATTAAACCTTCATCGCCGGCATGCGGGTTCAATCCCAATACCGCAATTTTTGGTTTATCGATCCCAAAATCTTTCTTGAGGCTGTCAATGACAATGTTTATTTTTCTTGCGATCGCTTCTTTCGAAATATTTGCGGCCACTTCGCTGATGGGGATGTGTTCTGTGACTAATGCTACACGGAAATTTTCAGCAAACAGCATCATCACAACATCAGGTGCAGCAAAATAAGTTTTAAGAAAAGGAGTGTGACCCGTGTAGCTGAATTCTGCTGAATGAATATTTTTTTTATGTATCGGAGCAGTAACAAGCCCGTCGACTTCATGTTGCTTCAGGGCATTGGCGGCTGCTAATAAAGATTTTATCGCGTATTTACCGCCGGCTTCGTTCATTTGACCGGGCGTGATGGTTACTTCTTCTTCCCAACAGTTACAGATGTTTATTTGCTTTGGGTTTATCCGGTTTAGTTCTTTTATATTCTGCCAGCTAAAATTATATTCAGGCAAACTCTTGCGGTAATAGTTTATAGCCTTATTGGATGCAAATATTACCGGTGTGCAGAGATCAAGGATCCTGTTGTCTGAAAAAGTTTTTATGATTAACTCGATGCCAATTCCATTAAGGTCACCACAGGTAACTCCGATTACAGGCTTATTCGTTTGTTGCATAATTTACAAATGATGATAAAAGTACAGAATTATAGTGAGTGATATGTGGAGTACGTGGTGTCGTAAATACAGTCGTTAGTCTTGTATTATTGATTTCAATCAGCAATTATTTTTTGTTTGATAAAAATCCATTGTTTTAATTTTATGGTTGACGAACCTTTCAAACCATCAAAATTTAATATTTATGAAACACCTTTGCTCTTCCACAGTTTTTATTATTTTCTTTTTTACAACATGGGGTCAGAGTTGCCCGGGACTTGGCAGTATCAATTATCAGCGATGGAATAATATAAGTGGTGGTGCTGTCAGTAATCTTACCTCACATCCAAATTATCCAAACAATCCTTCTTCATCCGGTACGCTGACAGTTTTTGAAACACCTGCGAACATGGGGAACAATATCGGCGTAAAAGTGTATGGCTACATCTGTCCACCCGTAACGGGTAATTATGTTTTTTGGATAGCCAGCGATGAAAGCAGCGAACTATGGCTGAGTACAACAACAAATGTTGCGAACAAAGTAAAGATCGCTTTCAATACAAGCGCAACAAAATACAGGCAGTGGAATAAGTTTGCATCTCAAAAATCCGCGGTGATCTCATTGACGGCGGGACAGAAATATTATGTAGAAGCTTTGATGAAGGAAGGCAACGGGGCTGATAATTTATCAATTGGCTGGGCAAAACCCGGGCAAAGTACTTCATCGCCCGGTGAAGTGATACCAGGAACATACCTGTCTGTTAATAATAGTATGGATTCGGAACCGCCAACGGCACCCGCCAATTTAAGTGGTGCTTATATCACCAGTACGTCATTCGAATTATTATGGTCACCGTCTGCAGACAATGTAGGAGTCACAGGATATGATGTATACAGGAATGGAGTAAAAATAAATACGTCAACTCTTATTGGCACTTCCTATAGTGTTACGGGGCTGTCAGCAAATACACCTTACACAATGACAGTAGTAGCAAAGGATGCGGCCGGCAACCAAACATCAAGCAGTCCTATGGTAATCGCAACACTTCCGGTAACCTTAGGCGCAGAATCTTTTTCCGTTCGTACTATTATTGCCAACCAACGAATGCCGCATGATCTTGTTTATGGACCTGACGATAACATATGGTATACTGAAAGGTTTGCAGGAAAAGTAAGTTTTGTCAGCACTCTTACCGGGACTAAAACCACGGTGCTGACGCTTGGATCAAAGATGGTTCGTGCCGGGGGCCAGGATGGGTTAATGGGCCTGGCACTTCACCCGATGTTTTTATTGGGGAAGCCTTTTGTTTATATTTCCTATACCTACCAGTCATTAAGTACCACCGTAAGAAAAACAAGGATCGAACGATATACCTATAATTTTCTCTCCCAGGTGCTGGAAGAACCTACGACCGTGTTAGAAAATATCCCGGGCAGCAATGATCATAATTCTGCGCGCCTGGCAATTGGACCCGACTTCAAACTATATTATTCGGCAGGAGATATGGGCGCCGGTCAATTCGATAATATTTCAAGAGCCAACAATGCCCAGAATGTAACAATTTATGAGGGCAAGATTTTACGATTGAATGTTGAGCCGGATGCTGCGGGTTCATGGATACCACCAGATAATCCTTTTGGAAATGCAGTCTATTCACTTGGACATCGGAATCCACAGGGATTGGTTTGGGGAAATGTGAATGGAGCGGATATTTTATATAGCAGTGAACATGGTCCGTTTAGTGATGACGAAATCAACACGATCGAGACAGGCCGAAACTACGGTTGGCCGCAGGTAGCGGGATATTGCGATGGTAATTATAATGGTAGAGCCATCGGAGGCTTTTCGGTCCTTAATGAACAAACAAATTGCTCAACACTTAATGCGAAAGAGCCGTTGCGTTCAATATTCCCTTCCTCAAATCCGCCTACCGGCGGAGATAATATGACATGGCCGTCAATTGCTCCATCGGGAACGGAATTTTATGGGAGTCCTGCAATTCCGGGTTGGCAAAATTCATTGTTATTAGCCTCTTTAAAGAAAGGGGTGATAGCAAGATATAAACTGAGTAATGATGGTCAAAGCATCATTTCGGATACCATTAATTATTTCCGCGGTATGGGAAGATTCCGGGACGTTGTTGTATCACCGGATGGACTCAAAATTTACGTGGCCTGTGATTCGAGTGGCTCAACATCAGGCCCAACCGGGAATGTAACATCCACACCGGCAAACCCGGGCGCCATTTTGGAATTTACATATCAACCGCTTGGCGGAGGTGTCAGGTATGTGAACCAGGTACTGAATGAAAATAAGGTGGAAAAAGATCCGGCAAGCAGTAGATTTGATGTTTATCCAAACCCGGTCACTACCTATTTTGTTGTCTATAATTACCAGCTAGTCGCTCAGCAAATCTTTTTACATGATATCACGGGTAGATTGATCAGGACCATAAAAAGCAACGAGCTTGCCACAAAGATCGAAGTTGGTAATTTAAGCAATGGTGTATATATGCTGTCTATCAAAGGAACGGACGGTAAAATCCTGAGAACTGAAAAGATGATTATTGCGAAATGAACAGGTGTGGAAACATTTTTAGAAAACTGGCGGGAGCAATACCGCCAGTTTTTGTTTATGGCTTGCGGAAATTCTAGATTTGTATTGCGACTAAAGCCAATACTTATGAGAAAGACATCCATCATCCTGATCTGTGGGTTATTGTTTTCTTTTATTACCAGCTCGCAGCAAACACCAGATTCCTCACAAATACTTGGTGAGGTGATCGTAAAAGCTTATGAGCAAAATCAAAGTTTAAAAAAGATCCCTGCACCAGTAGTTCAGATCAACAAGGCGAAGCTCGACCGTTTCAATAACACAAATATCCTTCCCGCACTAAACAGCGTACCTGGTGTAAGGATGGAAGAAAGGTCTCCCGGGAGCTATCGCATGAATATAAGGGGCAGCACTTTGCGATCTCCCTTTGGAGTAAGAAATGTAAAAGTTTATTGGAATGATATCCCCTTTACTGATCCCGGAGGAAATACCTATTTAAATCAATTGAGTTTTTTCAATTTTAATTCACTGGAAATTATAAAAGGACCTGCGGGAAGTCTGTACGGAGCCGGTACGGGCGGAGTCATTTTGGCAAACACTACTCCTGAACAAAATATTCCCGTTTTTTCTGCAAATCTTATTTACGGTAGTTATGATCTTGGTTCTTTAAATGTCCAGGTAAACCAGGGTAAAGAGAATTTCAGGAATACGTTTAATTTCTCCCACATGCAAAGTCACGGTTACAGGGAACATACTTCGATGCATAGAAATGTTACATCATGGCAGACTCAAGTTGCCTCAGGCAAAAAGGAAACGATGAGGTTCAATTTTCTTTATGGTGATCTTTATTATGAAACACCGGGTGCCCTGACCAAGAGCGAATACCTGAATGATCCCCGGGCTGCAAGGCCCGCTGCAGGAAGTTTTCCAAGTGCTGATAAAGCCAGGGCTGCCATATTTCAAAAAACATGGCTTGCTGCGTTGAACAATCAATTTAAATTCAATGACCGTTTTGAGAACAGTCTTATTTTTTATGGAGCGTATTCGAATATCAGGAACCCGACATTCAGGAATTACGAGGTAAGGAGGGAGCCGCATCTTGGCGGCAGGACCTTGTTTACATGGAAACCCAAACTCAAAAAAGTTGAATCAAAAATTGTATTTGGTGGCGAAATGCAAAAAGGGTTTTTTAATGTGAGAACTTATGCAAATGCCGATGGTAAACCCGGTACAAGTCTTACTAATGATGATGTCAACAATAGTGCATGGTCTGTCTTTTCACAGGCAGACATGCGATTGAAACATGATCTGAATATTGCGGCAGGGCTAAGCATCAATAAATCGTCGATCAGGATCCACCGATTATCTATCCCATCCCTACCGGCTCAAAAAAGGGTCTATAAGAACGAAGCTGCTCCGCGAATTGCCGTGTCAAAAAAGATCGTCAGCGACATTTATGTGTATGGTAGCGTGGCAAAAGGCTTTTCGCCACCGACAACTGCCGAGGTATTGCCATCAACCAGCATGATAAGTACCGGTTTAGATGCAGAACATGGCATAAGTTATGAGGCAGGATTAAAAACCGGCTTTGTGAAAAGACAGTTATATATCGAAGTCAATACCTTTTATTACCAATTAAAAAATGCAATTGTCCAAAGAAGAGATGCTGGTAACGCTGATTATTTTACCAACGCCGGAGCTACAAAGCAAAAGGGAATTGAGTCGCAGGTGGCTTACGTTCTCCGGGATAACGCTTTGATGGATGGCAGCCGGATATGGATCAGTCATACATTTAATGATTTTACATATAAGGATTTCAAACAATTGACTAATGATTACAGTGGAAAGAAATTACCCAGCGTTCCAGAACATACAGTAGCTGCGGGTGCTGATATCATTACCGGTCCCGGATTTTATTTAAATATTACTTACTATTATAGCGACCCGATTTATTTAAATGATGCAAATACGGATGCAGCAGCTTCTTACAATTTATTGGGTGCAAGGCTTGGGTGGAAGAAAATCGCCTCAGGGAAAAACAGGTTTGATGTGTTTGCAGGAATAGAGAATGCGTTTGATGTTACCTACAGTCTCGGAAATGATATAAATGCAGCTGGAGGCAGATATTACAATGTTGCGGCAGGCAGAAATTTTTATTGTGGTCTTACACTGAATGTGTATTAAAGAAGTAGCCCCGATTTGTTATCGGGGCTACCATGACAGCAATCAAT
>DASTIZ010000026.1:0-5231 GCA_035717045.1 Chitinophagaceae bacterium | reverse complement strand
AAGGATGCGTTGAAATGGGCAGCCACGACATATGTGGTGGCTGCACTTGCAGCCGTTGTAACACTTGTACAATATATAATGATTTATTTGGGCAGCAGGGACCGGAATTAATGGTTCAAAGGCGACTTATTTATTTTAAAGGCCGTGCAGCATTATGCACGGTCTTTTTTTCTTGTAGCGATTTATATAATTCCTATATTTGGTTACACTATCACCAACAAAACTACTAAATCATGAGTAAAAGACTGCTTATGCTGGTGGGACTATTGTTCCTCCTCGCTAATACGGTTTTTGGACAAACCGTAGAGATATCCGGCAGGGTCACTGATGAAAAGGGTGTTCCTGTTTCCGGGGTTTCCGTTACAGAAAAAAATACCAGGAATGGTACTTCGACAAATTTGGCCGGCGAATTCAAATTGTCGGTGAAGCAAGATGCTGTCCTGGTTTTTACGAGCATCGGCTATGCAAAGAGAGAAGTGCCTGTTTCCGGTACTACAATGAATGTATCACTCCAGGTTTCATCAGAATCAATCTCTGAGGTAGTGGTGACATCATTTGGTATAAGAAGAGAGAAAAAAGCACTGGGCTATGCTGTCGCAACTGTTGAAGGAAAATCATTAGAACAAAGACCTGAATCGGACGTGGTAAGACTTTTGAATGGCAAAGCTCCCGGCGTCGATATTTTAAACTCGAGCGGCATTTCGGGTAGTGGTACAAATATTACAATCCGTGGTGTAAGCACAATTACCGGCAGCTCTACTCCTTTGTTCGTAGTTGATGGTGTTCCATTCGACGCTTCGACCAATCCACAGGCCAGCTTTGTGTATGGAAATACTACTTCAAGCCGCTTTCTTGATCTTGATCCAAATAATATTGAAAATATAAGTGTCTTAAAAGGATTAAGTGCTACCACACTATATGGCGAGCTGGGAAGAAACGGCGTTATATTAATTACAACAAAAACCGGTGCTAATAAAAGAACGAACAGTAAGGCTGAGGTGAGTGTAACACAGTCTGTATTTTTTAATACAGTGTCAAACCTCCCCGAATATCAACAACGCTATGGAGGTGGTTTTGATCAGAGCCTTGGGCTGGCTTTTTTCAGCAACTGGGGTGCGGAATTTACCGATCCTCCGACAAAGGTTGCGCATCCGTACGATCGTTCCGCCCTGAATGTTGCCTTCCCCGAATTTAATCGGACGCCGGGAGCCGGTAATGATTTAATATATGAATTTAAGCCCTATAACAGCGTATCAAGATTTTTCCGGACGGGCATTATAAAAGCAACTTCGATAGGAATCCAATCTGGTGGTCCAAACGGCAGTTTCAGTGCCAATTATTCCTATACTGATGATGAAGGATTTACTCCCGGCAATAGTCTATTTAAAAATAATTTTGGGATTGGTGGAAGCGTAAAACTGACAAACAAGCTTAATGTCAGCGGTACTTTTAATTATGCAATTACTGATTTTAAATCGCCGCCGACGTCAACCAGCTTTGGAAGTAATCCATCCGTGTCATCGGTTTTTGGTAACCTGATCTACACGCCCATTGCCGTAAATCTAATGGGTGGGCCAGAAGATGGTGATAATTATTTGCCATGGGAAAATCCACTTGATCATTCATCTGTCTATTATCGCGGTAATAATGATATTCAGAATCCAAGATGGACTGTGGCCAACAGCTTTACCGGTCAAAAAATAAACCGGATATATGGTAATCTGAGGTTTTCATATGATCTTATGACGGATCTTACGTTGACGTACCGGGTAGGGTATGACTATTACTCGGACTTCAATTTCTTAAAACAAAATAAAGGCGGTACTGTTGGTGCTGATCTTATTTACAGAAGGGGTATTTATAGAACCGTTACCGGACGCAATACTATTTGGGATCATTCTGTATTGGTAGGCTGGAATAAAAAGATCAGCTCAAACTTCAGGGTGAATGCAGATGTGGGTGCCAACTCGCAAGATAGAAGTTACGATCAAACAGGACAAAGAAGTACTCAACAGCTTGTATATGGATTGTTTGATCATTCAAACTTTATTGTACATGATAATTTTGATGAAGGTGGCGGCGATATCGATTTCAAATCCAGAGTACTTTCATTGGGAGTATTTGCGCAAGCAACACTTGCATATAAAGAATATGTTTATCTAACTGCGGGTGGCCGCAATAGCTGGACTTCAAACCTTGAAAAAGATAATCGTTCATTATTCTATCCAAGTGCTAACCTTTCATTTATACCCACTTCAGCATTGGAATTCCTAAAGAGTAGTAGAATGGTAAATTATCTTAAGATAAGAGGCGGCTATTCTACAAGCGCCAGTTTTGGCAGCCCTTACAGCACTCGTCCGGTTCTTAACATTGCTACAAATGTTTTCGAGGATCGGGTCGGCACCGTGCTTAATTCAAACAGCATTTCGAATCGTCTGGCTAATCCAAACCTTAAGCCCGAACTTATCGGTGAGATAGAAGTCGGCATTGAAGGTAAGTTTATTGATAACCGGGTAAGCCTTGATTTAACACTTTACAGGAGATTATCAGAAGATCAGATTCTTGATCGGGATCTTGATCCTTCAACGGGATTTACTGTAACAAGAATCAATGCAGGCAATGTTCAAAATAAAGGGATCGAATTAGGATTGGGGATTATCCCCGTTAGAACAAAGGATTGGAGATGGCAATTGGATGGAATTTTTACATTGAACCGCAGTAAGGTTTCTCATCTTCCAGAAGATATAAAACAAATTGTAATTGATGGTTTCAGCAATGAAGGTTTATTTGCTATTAACGGTCAGCCTCTTGGGGTTATCCAGGCTACCCATGTAGTTAAAGTAGATCCTAAAACAGGCCAGCCAACCGG
Organism: Chitinophagaceae bacterium; assembly: GCA_035717045.1. Taxonomy (GTDB): domain Bacteria; phylum Bacteroidota; class Bacteroidia; order Chitinophagales; family Chitinophagaceae; genus VBAS01. The sequence goes on along the minus strand of DASTIZ010000026.1, from coordinate 2,362 downwards.
TGATCCATTAAATGGAGCAAGACTCGTGAGCCCGGGTGGTGATTATGTGGCATCTTCTGAAATTGGAATCATTGGCGATCCGAATCCTGACTTTAAACTCAGCGGAATCACCACTTTGGAATACAAAGGATTTTCATTCCGTATGCAATGGGATTGGACACAAGGCGGTGACCAACTTACCTATACGGTAGGTTCACTTACCGGGCGGGGCTTGTCTAAGGACACGGACTTCGACCGTTTGCAGGGATTGATTCTTCCCGGGGTACAAGCTGATGGAAGTCCAAATACAGTTCAGATCAGTGCAAGCCAGGCCTATTTCAATAACTGGAGTGGTTTCTTTGGCATGCAGGATCTCATCACCTATGATGCCACCGTAGTAAGACTTCGTGAAGCATCGGTTTCTTATACAGTTCCATCAACGTTGTTAACAAAAACTCCTTTTGGTTCCATATCGCTAACAGTTTCCGGTCAGAATTTATGGTACAATGCTCCGAACTTTCCAAAGTACACTAACTATGATCCTGAAGTATCAAGCCTGGGTGTAAGTAATGTTCGCGGCCTGGAATACCTGGCTGGGCCTACTTCCCGCAGGATCGGAGCTAGCATTAGAGTAACCTTCTAATCAAAATCAAAAAAAACTGATTATGAAAAAAATATTATTAATATTTATCGCGGTCATGAGTTTTATCAGTTGTGATAAAACCCTTGATAGATTGTTGGATAATCCAAACAGCCCTTCGCCGGACCAGGCCGATGCTAATTTGTATTTAAACCAGGCCGAATTAAGCTTCGCCAGTTTCTTTAATACTGCATCAGGCTTTGGTATGGAGCTTACCAGGATGTTAAGCATGTTTGGCCCACGTTATGACAATACATATACTCCGCAGAGTTATGATGGTATTTGGAATACTGCTTATACCGGAGTGATTAAGCACTGTAATGCGCTTATCCCTATTGCCGATGCTCAGAAGAGGTACGTACACGTAGGAATGGCTAAAATAATGAAAGCTTATACGTTTTTTACATTGGCTGATATGTTTGGTAATGTTCCTTTTACTGAAGCAAATTTGGGTGTTGAAAATCTGAATCCAAAAGCAGACCCCGGTGCTACAGTTTATGCTGGTGCCATTGCCCTGCTTGATGAAGCAATAGCAGATCTTGCGAAAACATCCGCGGCAACACCAGGAAGCCAGGACTTATTTTTTGGTGGTAACGCTACCAGGTGGATCACAACGGCAAAGACCTTGAAACTACGGGCATTGATGAATACCAGGCTGGTAGATGCTTCAGCAAAAGCAAAAATAGAAGCGATACTTAATGCAGGGGATATTATTGATGCGGACAACGAAGATTGGGAATTTAAATACAGCAAAAAAGGTTCAAATCCAAATAGCCGCCATCCCCGCTATAATGGCAATCATACCTCTACCGGGGCCGGGGATTATATCGCCACATATTTTATGTGGTCGCTTGCGGTAGAGAAAGGGACAGGTGATGCGAATAATGATCCGCGTACCCGTTATTATCTTTATCGCCAGCGTACCAATTATGCTGCAGTAAACGAAAATACAATTAACTGTTACGGGCAGGCATATCCGGGTCATTATGAGACTGGCCTGACCAATCCGTATACGAACACTACTTATGATATGCCGTTCTGCTTATTAATAAGCGGATATTGGGGTCGTGATCATGGCGATGACAGTGGTATTCCGCCAGACGGGCAGTACCGCACTACGGTTGGTGTTTATCCGTTCGGAGGACGGTTTGATAATAACCAGGGAGCAAATGTGGCTGTGGATTTTGGAGGACAGGGAGCAGGGATACAACCTCTTTGGCAATCTTCATTTACTGAATTTCTGAGGGCCGAGTATGAGTTGATGTTAAATAATAATGCTGCGAATGCAAGAGTTAGATTAGAAAATGGCATGCGCAAATCGATCAATAAAGTGATCAATTTCCCAACAGCAATTGGTTATCCTGAAACAATACCCACCACACGCATTCCTGATGCGGCAAGAATTGACGGGTATGTAAATAAAGTGCTGGCCGCTTATGATAATGCTGCTACAACTTCAGCAAAACTGAATATCATAATGAAAGAATATTATATGGCGCTTTGGGGCAATGGCGTGGATGCATACAATATGTACAGGCGGACCAATAAACCCGAATTTATGCAATATGTACTGGAGCCTAGCCCGGGGCCATTTATCAATTCTCATTTTTATCCTTCAGTATTTGTAAACAGGAATTTGAATGCGGCTCAAAAGCCAAATGTAGGGGTACCGGTATTTTGGGATAATTGGCCCGCAAATTCTCGCAGATAACAATTAAAACAAAAAAATTATGAAAAAAATAT
>DASTIZ010000025.1:0-8896 GCA_035717045.1 Chitinophagaceae bacterium | reverse complement strand
GACATTGGTGATAGCAACTCTTATTCTCACCGCCATCGGTTCGTTTGCTGCGCAAGTCAATGCGATCATACTTCGGTATACAGTTGATCACCTTAATGATATAGTATCAAAAAATCAAGGACTCCAGGCCGGGCTGTCATTGCTGGTAACCATCAGTATTATATTGCTGGCAAAAGAGATCGTAAACAGCTTTATCCAGTTTGGTCAAAAATTCTATGGTGAGAAGCTGCGTATTTATGTTTCGCGTGATCTTGCACAACAAGTGGTCGAAAAAGTGCTGAGCTACCGGATGGCTTTTTATACTTCAGCAGAAAATGAAAGCGGCAAATTGCAAACCCGTATCGACCGCGGAATAGAAAGTCTTACCAGGCTGGTACAGAATTTTTTTATCGACATTCTTCCTTTATTTGCGAACTCCATCGTGGCGCTGGCCCTGATGTTTAATGCAAATAAATATGTGGGACTGGTGGGTCTTTGTATTGTACCCATCTATTTCTTCATCAGCCAGCGGCAGGCAAAAAAGCTGGGTGGTTTCAGGCGTCGCATGCGATCTTACCGGGAAAATAAAAGCAGCGGTATCATCAGCCTGATTGAATCGATCATGGTCATCAAATCATTTGTGAAGGAGAAAGACGAATCTGAAAAACAAAATGCATTGCAACTGGAAATGACGAACAACCAGATGCAAACAAGAAAACTGAGTTTTATTTTTGATGGGGCAAAAAATTTTGTTGAGCAGATTGGTATCGTGATCATTATCATTCTTACCGCCTATTTTGTCTTGAATGGGAATATGACGGTTGGCGCTATTATGTTTCATATTCTTTTATTCAATAATGTTACAGCTCCCATACGGCAACTGCACCGTATCTATGATGAGGTAAATGATGCGATGATCTATTCGGAAGGTTTTTTTGATATCATGAACGCCGGTGACGAAACGGAAAGATCAGGGAATGTTATCCCCCCGGCTATTAAAGGTAATTATGAATTAAAGAATGTATCCTTTACTTATCCGAATGGCACGGCAGCATTGCATAACGTAACTGCAACCATTGAAGCAGGGAAGATAACTGCCCTTGTCGGCTTGTCCGGTGCGGGAAAAAGCACTCTCATCAATCTGCTTGACAAATTTTATGAACCAACAAGCGGTGAAATATTTTTAGATGGGATTGATCTCCGGGATTATAATACCAAAGAACTGAGAAAGGAAGTTGGTCTTGTGTTACAGAAAAATCACATTTTCAAAGGAAGCATTGCTGAAAACATTGCTTATGGAAAAACCCATGCAACAAAAGCGGAAATAGAAGAAGCGGCCGAAAAAGCACATCTTCATGAACAGGTGATGTCATTGCCCGACCAATATGCTTCTGACGCCAGGCTTTTATCAGGCGGACAGCAGCAGCGGGTTGCTATTGCCCGTTTATTTCTGAAGGACCCTTCGGTGATCTTCCTGGATGAGCCAACCGCAAGTCTCGATGCAGTTGCAACGGAACAAATAAAGACTAGCTTAGATGCGATCAAAAGATCCCGTACTGTTGTGATCATCTCGCACAGCATTTCACAAATAATCGACGCAGATAATATTATCGTCCTGGAAAAAGGAAGAGTTGTGGAGCAAGGGACTCATGAAACAGTTTACGATAAGAACGGTAGTTACAAAAAGATATTTGATGCGATGGCCCATAGCTTGAATATAGAAAAGATCGCAAGAACGTTGAATGATTAATACGCCCTGCATTCACTTCGCCGGGCTGTGAAATGCAGATAACTGCCCAAACGGAATACACCGAACTGTTCAGATAAAGGACCAATTGCCCAATCACTTACGTCTTAATTCTATCTCTGGCAAATTCCAATTTGCCGGAAATGGGTATAAGGTCTCCGACCTTCCCCAGGCCTTTTGGTGGCATATTATGGTAAATACATTCATACTCGCCGGCGTGTACTTTATAAGTTTCGTGCCAGATACCGACATCTCCATTACTCTTTACTTTCATATTAAAATCTTTCCACGCAGGATAATGCAACCCGTTTCTGTCTTTTGCATATGCTTCAAGGTGCTCAAAAGACCTCCAGTATTGTACGATCGTGCCAAAACCAAATTCGGCGCCCAGGAATCCTGTTTCATTACTGTCTTTTGATTTGAGCTCTTTTAGCATTTTAGGCATTGCCATGGCTACAGGTAGCCATTTGTGTGGCTTCCAGAATTTATTTACGCGCATACCAATAAGAAAGACGACAAAATCACCTTCCAACTTTACTGTCATGCGTTTGTTGATTGTTTTTGCCATAGAAGCAATTTTTCGAGATTGATATAAATTGACAAATAAAATTAGAACTTTTCTGCGTCCGACTTTTTCAATTTACCACCCCATGGCAACCGCAATGCCAATCCAAATTAAATGCTGGCACGGGAAAAGGCTGCATCGCAGAACCGGATATTTATGAAAATTAAATACAACTTAAAAAACTTTTTTTATCGCGTAAACTCCCATTGATCGTTATTAAAAAAACTGCCGCCAATGTAATAGCCTTTATTATTTATCGCGAAAGCGGTGCCGCCGATTCTGTGATCAAAAAAAGCTACCTGGATCCATCGATCTGCCGATGGATCATATTCCCAACACTCCCAACCCCCACCTGCAATATACCCTTTATTGCCGATGACAAAGCTACTTGCAGCGAACGAGACAGCGCCCGGAAAATCGGCTTTGCGGGACCAGACGTTGGTAGCAGGATCGTACTCAAACCAATCTTTTGCAATTCCTAAAGAATAAGAAGTTGTTCCTGCATAAATTTTATTGTTGATTGCAAAACCAGCTGGTATATAATGATTCTCCGTGGAAGGCATGTCTGCTTTTTGCGTCCATGTATCGGTGACCGGATCATACTCCCACCAATCATGCAGGCGGGTACCCCCATCTACGCTTCCCAGTCCCGTATAGCCTTTGCCATTTAATCCAATACCAAAAGGTCCCCATCGGCCCTGGCCCGGAAAGTCAGACTTACGCGTCCAGATATTTGTGGCCGGATCATAAGCCCATACCTGTTTATGAGGGTCGCAACATGCGACATTGCGTGACAATCCAAACCCAACATAAGCTATGCCACCTATGGTCATTGCAATTCCTGCATCGAAGTCAATGCCGCAATCGGCTTTACGTGCCCAGTTGTTTGATGCAGGATCATATTCCCAAAGATCTTTTACGGACGTGCCTCCATTGAACCCAAAACCCATATAAGCTTTATTACCGATTACAAATGAGGATTGTGTATGACGAATTTCATAACCGGCGGCGATCGGAGATTTTATGAGTCTCCATTTGCCCGGAAGAATGATAAAATCGTTGTCACTGGTTCCTGTTCTGTTATTTACAGTTACCGTTATTTTTCCCGTTGTGGCCAGATCCGGTACCCTTGCGCTGATCATCGTATCAGAAACAAAGAGAACAGCTCCATTGCTGCCATTAAACGAAACAGAAGTATTATTAGTTATTGAATCGAAGTTTTTACCGCGAATGGTAACGATAATATTGTATGCTCCCTTCTCCGGCGTAAAATCAATAATGACAGGAACTGGCGCATCAACATCTTTTTTGCAGGATGACAAGAACAAAACAAGTAAACCCCAAAAAGCAGGACCTGTTTTCATAATTGCCATGGTAAACTACGAAGAAATGTTGAATTACGACTGCTTCGATGGAGACTCCATGTGGCTACGGGTGAGATAATCAGGTGTTTGTTACAGCCTTACCTTAATACCATGCATGGGGATAAGATGGCATTAACGGTTAACAGTAAAAAAAGAAATTTGCACCACGAATGAGGTACTATGTTTATGTTATAGAACTATCAAAAAAAGTCTTTACGGAAAACGCCAGGTTCAGGGCTGCCAATCCACAATTTAATGGAGTGCTTCAATGTTTGTATGTAGGGATGTCGGGTAAGAAACCGGCAGAACGTTTCAAACAACATAAAACGGGGTATGTGAGTAAAAAAGGTTACAGGATATCTGCCTATATCGCACAGAAATACGGGAGCTATCTGCGTCCGAGTCTTTATGACCATTTAAACGAAAAACCGATGACAAGGTCAGAAGCCCTGATGATGGAGAAAAAACTGGCCTGGGATTTAAGGCGGCAAGGCTATGCCGTTTGGTTCAATTGATGTTTTCGGATCTCCCCGGTATGGCTACGATTCGCCTTTTCTACAAACTCACCAAAAAATTCTGCTAACTGGTCGATTTTTGTTGATCTTTTATTCGGGTCAAAAGTCCATTGATCGGTAAACCGAAGCCTGCCTAGATAAGAATTTTCATAATCGTACAAATGCCAGAATTCAGCCTGACCATCTGGAGCAACTCTTGTAAAGTAACAATCGCTATACGTTACTCCATTATGTTTAAAATTTATAGGTATCGGATCCATGGGTACAAAATAAAAAGCCCAATGTTAGAAACAAAGGGGCTTTTGATAAGTAATTTACCGTTAACCCGCCCTGGCTGCCCACCGGTCGGGCCTGGCTAATCCGCTCAAAGGATGATAAGGGACCGAACACGGTTATTGTGCCCCCACTTTTCCGACCACCCGATAGTTTTTCCCGGTTTATTTTGTAATATATTTATGCCCTGGAGGCAATTAACTCCAAAAGAACCATTCATATGGGAAAGCTGGCGGTAATCAAAACCAAACAAACCGATTCCAGTGTAGAAGGCTTCATTGATAAACTACCTGATGAGCAAAAGCGTAAAGACAGTCGCATCATACTTCACATGATGGAAAAAGCTTCAAAAGAAAAACCAAAAATGTGGGGTAGTTCAATGATAGGATTCGGGAATGTCAGGTACAAAAGCCCGGCTACTGGAAGGGAGGTAGACTGGTTCAAAATCGGTTTTTCACCGCGTAAGGCCAATTTATCATTACACCTGATTGGTGATCTGAAACAACATGCCGATTCTTTAAAAAAATTAGGTAAACATAAAACCGGTGTTGGCTGTCTTTATATCAATAAACTCGAAGACATTGATATAAAAGTCCTGGAAAAAATAATTAATGCCGCCGCGAATAGAAAATAACTCTACTTATTGGACTGCAGCATTGGGAATAGTTTTTTTATCAATTCCTCATCCGGCTGGGTCCCGTATTCGCATATTTCAAATGCTTCGGCATGTTGTACGCCGGCAGCTCTTTCTTTTCCATACCATTTTTCCAGTGTTGTTCTCACTTCCGGTTTAATTGTTTGTTTTCTTGTTTCGGCCAGCCATTTTACCCTTTCGGTTTTATCTTTCGGCACTTTGTCCGCATAATGCCCTATCCAGGGCAGCCATTCATACATTTGTGATTCATGCGCATCTAATGCAGATACCTTTTTATCAAAGACCCTGGTAATGTCAACAGCAATATCCGGGCGAAATGAATTGGGTCGTTGAAACCGATCCTGGAAATATAGAAAAACCGGATTCTTTTTTAGGGCAGGCGTTTCAGGCGCGATGTTAGGCACTGCCACCATATAAGCAGCATCCTGTACCAATACTCCGGTATAACGATGATCCGGATGATAATCGTTGGGTCTTGGTGCAATTACAATATCAGCATTCCATTCACGGATCTTTTTAATTATCTGCAGTCGTACTTCGAGTGTAGGCATTAACTGGCCATCATGATTATCCAGCACATCATAAACAACGCCAAGACGTTGACCAGCCTGTTGTGCTTCTGCCAATCTTCGCCGGGCCAATTCGGCACCCCCCGTAAGCTGATGCCCGGCATCACCATTTGTTACTGACACAAATTTTACCGCATATCCCATTTGCGCAAAAAGAGCGGCGGTGCCTCCCCCATCATCATCGCAATCATCCGGGTGGGCGCCGATCATGATGACGCGGATCTTATTGCTATCCTGTGACAGCATGGCAAGCTGTATCGTAAGGGTGAGAATCAATGAACATAAGATTTTATTGCAGGCTCGTTTCATAAAAGGAGTTTTTCTTAGTGAATAATAAAGTTAATCAGCTTCAGGATATTTCTGTTTTATACTTTTTGTTGCTCGCTGCACGGGATGACAAAGCCCCTTGATTTACAGAACCCGGCAACCCGCACATGCAATTACTAATGATTATGCTGACATATGCTTTGTTTACCTTCACACTTTAATCACTAATTATCTGAAATGAAAAGCAAAGCCAATTTTAAAGGTCATCCCTTGCATCCAATCCTGGTATCGTTTCCAATTGCATTTCTTATTGGAGCGCTCGCCTTTGATGTATTGGGTCTTATTTATAACAAAAATGAGTTTCACAACACGGCCATGTACCTGGAGATCGCCGGAATCGGTTTTGCATTGCTTGCCGCCGTTCCAGGTATTGTTGATTACGTTTTTATTGTGCCGCCAAAAAGCTCTGCAAAAAAAAGAGCGACAAAACATGCGCTGGTCAATTTGTTTGTGCTGATCATTTTCGGAGCGGCTCTTGTGGCACGCCTGCAGGAAAATATCTCATTTGCACTTATAACAGGTTTTGAAATTGCCGGTGTAATTCTTTTAACTATTTCTGGTTGGTTGGGTGGTACATTGGTCTATCGTAACCAGATCGGTGTTGATATACGGTATGCAGATGCAGGCAAATGGAAAGAAGAGTACATAGATAGCGTTGAAGAAGAAATACCTGTTGCAACTACAGATGAATTAAAAGCAAACCAAATGAAGCTGGTACATCTCAACGGCAAGCGCATCGTGCTCGGTAAAACAGAAAGAGGCTATACTGCATTCGACGATCACTGTACTCATCGCGGCGGTTCCTTAGCGGGTGGAGCCATGATCTGCGGCACTGTGCAATGTCCGTGGCATGGATCACAGTTTGACGTATATACGGGTAAGGTCATGGCAGGGCCAGCAAAAGAAAATATTAAAACTTATATCGTTAAGGAAATTGCAGGTAAGATAATACTCCAAACCAATCAGTCCATCTAGGGTCTTTGCGTCAATGTCCTTAACGTAATTGAGTACCTTACTTGTTTTACGGGGGAAATGCTGTGTTGCCAATCGCTCCTGGCTTCACCCTTTATGACGTAAAGTGAACGCCTTTGAACCAGCAAGGAAATAATTGATGATCGGGATTGTTTTGTCTTATCATGTGGTCGCAAACGAAATATACAATCAGCGTTTAGCGAGATGCCGGCAATAATATCAAAGGGTGGAGCATCGCGATGCCAGTTAATGACTGAGCCAATAGGATATTCAGTTAAGAGTAATTCTGCAAACTTTTCCGGAGCGATCAAAAGTTTGTTCGCTACTCTTTCGACCAACGGAATAAAATCAGGGGGGATAGGCTTGCCTTTGGCAATGGTGCGTCTGTCAAAATTATAATCATAACCAAAGCTGGCTGTTCTTCGCTTCGCCACAAAACCCTGGAATACCAAACTATGTAGTTCAACCTTTTTAATGGCTTCAATAAAAGTAAATTCTTCATCATCAGATAAAAAATCCGGATAATAACTAAAACCCGGCGGATATACATATTCTATTGGGAACAGGCTGCTCATGAGCGATGTATTAGCACAAAACTGTACCACCTATAGACATTCTTTTAATGCTGTCTGAAGTGTTGTGAATTATCATTTCTCACGATTGGAAGGTTTATCCTGGGATTTATCAGACTTCACTTCCACTTTTTTTAACGCAACCGCATAATCATTTGGCTGGAATGAGGATCCTTTGCTAACACTCCACGCTTTTGCAAACTCGGCCCCGAGATACAGGATCATTGAAGAATAATAAACCCAAACCAATAGAACGACAAGTGAGCCAGCTGCGCCATATGTACTGCCGACTTGCGTCTTCCCGATATAAAATGAGATTGCAAACTTGCCTATCATAAATAAAATTCCGGATGTTAATGCACCAGGCATAATATCTTTCCACTTTGTTCTTGCGTCTGGGAGAACTTTAAATATTACAGCAAAGAGCGCTGTGATCACCACAAAGGAAATCACCAGGTCGAGGATATAGAATATAACAACGGCAATATCGGGGAAACTTGCTTTTAATCTTTCATTTAACGCCTCAATGACAGTTGATACAGCCAGGGATACCAATAATAAAAAACCAAGACTGACCACAACTGAAAAAGATAAAAAACGATTGCGGATTATCTTCCACAATCCTTTATTTGGTTTCGCCTTTAGTCCCCAGATCGTGTTTATCGAATCCTGTATCTCGGCGAATACGGCCGTGGCTCCTAACAATAATGTTATAATCCCGATGACCGCGGCGAAAGTGTTTTTACCACTTAACGAAGCATTTTGAATGATCGTCTGGAGTTGCAGGGCGGCATCCTGTCCCACAAATTGCTGCATTTGACTGTATATTCTCCCCTGCGTTGCTTCTTCTCCAAAAAAAATACTGCACAAAAAGATAATTACTATCAGCAGCGGTCCCAGTGAAAAAACTGTAGTGTAAGCAAGTGATGCACTGTATTTTGGTATCTTATCTTCCGCGAAACTTTTGAAAGATTGAACAAATACCTTCCCTATTTCCCGTAATTTTTTCATCACATATTTATTCCGGACGATTGTTCAACAAAAAGCATACTATCTTTTGTTGCCCCTTCCCATGGTTGGCCCTGCCAGGGCCATTCAGGGGCATTGAAAAATTAAAATCATTAGTTTGCAGTAGCCAAAACGCAGCAGAATGAAATATGCAATCCCGGAGCAGCTTGAAACAAAACGGTTGATCCTCAGAATGCCACGACTGGATGATTGGGACGATATCCATAAATACTATTCAGATCCTGAATGCACTGCTTATACCACCCGTCGCCCACTTAATGAAAGTGAAAGCTGGCAAAAATTGGCTGCTTTGGCCGGACATTGGATATTGCGTCGGTATGGTTCTTATG
>DASTIZ010000024.1:0-6088 GCA_035717045.1 Chitinophagaceae bacterium | reverse complement strand
TCATCCCCGGTGTTATAGCATCTGGATGGCGGGTGGTGGTATCAAACCCGGTATTTCATATGGTGAAACAGACGAGTTTGGCTATAACATTGTAAAAGATCCTGTACATATCAACGATTTTCATGCAACTGTTTTGCATTTGATGGGATTGCATCATGAGAAGCTGGTATTTAAACACCTGGGGCGCCGTTACCGGTTAACCGACGTTGCGGGGGAAATTGTGAAGGGAGTACTTGCTTAAATAAGGAGAATGAGATTATTTCAGCGTATTTTATCCAATCTTAGTTTTTTCATCATCGTGATGCTTTTGTTTTTGTTGTTCTTTCAAAACAAAGTATCACTACCGCCGGCATTGCAGGCTGTTGGACGGATGCACCCGTTGTTGCTTCATTTGCCAATTGGTTTGCTGGTGATCTCGTTTATTATCTGGTTAGCCAAAAAAAACATTGAACCTGCCTCGTTTCAAAATGTTTTTATTCTTGTTTTGCAGGTTACAGTATTTACGGCGGCGCTTACTGCTCTTATGGGGTTGTTTCTTTCAAGAGAGGGTGGGTATGATGAAAATATACTTTTAAAGCACAAAGTTCTTGGAATAGCAACAGCGGTTTTATCATATGCACTTTTACTGATCTATAATGCAAATGCTGAAAGAAAGTTTCTTTTTGGTACATTATTCACATTGTCCTTAGCAGCCATGATAGCAGGAAGTCACTATGGTTCCAATCTTACGCATGGCGAAGGATTCGTTTTTCAGCCATTACAAAAAGATGAAGAGAGCGCGGAAGAACAGATAACGGACAGCAGCACCTTATTTACCGCTGCAGTCCGCCCGATTCTAAAATCAAAATGTTTTTCATGCCATAACGAAAGGAAGGCAAAGGGGGAATTGATAATGACCAGCGAAGAAAAAATACTCGCTGGTGGAAAGAACGGACCTATCTGGAAGGCCGGCGATGCTGTGAATAGCCACATCATTCAAAACATTAATTTGCCGGAAGATGATAAGAAACACATGCCGCCCAAAGGCAAACCGCAGCTAAGTCAGCAGGAAATTGATCTTTTATTTGCATGGATACAGGCGGGAGCAGACATGAAAAAGATGCTTTACGAATTTGCAGAGACCGACACATTGAAGATCCTTGCATCGAAATTCATTCATTTATCGAAAGAGAACCCAGAAAGGGTTTATCCATTTGCGGCGGCGTCGCCGGCAACCGTTCAAAAGCTGAATGGACCGTTTTGTGCCGTGTTTCCATTATCACAAAACTCACCCGCATTACAGGCTGACTTTTTTGTAAGAGAGAAATTTGATAGAAAGAAATTAGAAGAGTTATTGAAGGTAAAAGACCAACTGGTCATCCTTAATCTTAATAATATGCCTGTTGAAGACGGTGACATGAAAACGATCAATAAATTTTTGAATCTTGAAAAATTGATATTAAACAACTCGCTGATCACAAATAACGGGATGCAAGAAATTAAGGACCTGAAAAACCTCCGGTCACTATCTCTTACAGGAACCAAAGTTGATAGGAATGTGGTATCCGCTTTTTCGACACTGGATTCGTTAAAGGAAGTTTTTATCTGGAACACAATGATCTCTCACACAGATACAGCGGAGCTGCAAAAGCAAAGCAGGGAGATAGTTTTTAATATCGGCTATGTGCCGGATGAGAATGAAATTCTTACGCTTACTCCTCCTCTTGTAAAAAATGATGAATTTATTTTGGGTGACAACGAAAAAATAGAATTAAAGAACCAGATCCCCGGTGTGATCATACGATACACAACCGATGGAACGGATCCCGATAGCACAACCTCGCCCGTCTATAACGCACCCGTAACAGCAAATGGTTTTACGATGATCAGGGCCAGGAGTGTAAAATCAGGGTGGTACAGCAGCCCGGTAACATCATTCTCTTTTTTTAAGAAAGGGATCAGGCCGGCAAGAGCAGAATTGATAAATGCGCCAAATGAAAAATATAAGGGTGAAGGAGCAGCAAGCCTGATTGATGCAAAAAAAGGATTAGCCGAGAATTTTGGCGACGCGGCATGGCTCGGATTCAGGGAAAAACCATTCGGGGCGTATTTTTATTTTGATACGGTCAGGACGATCAACAGCATTTCAATAAGCTATAACAAGAGCATACAATCATATTTGATGCCGCCGGCGGAAATAGAAGTGTGGGGCGGCAATGAAAAAAACAAATTGAAACTGCTGAAAAAAATAACTCCGCGACAGCCCACCAAGAATGAACTAAATGCTGTACAAATAGAAGGAATAGATATTAAAATTGAACCTTCGGCCTATACATGGTATAAGGTAGTCGCAAAAAATGTTTCCAAATTACCATCATGGCATCCGGGCAAGGGCGATAAAGCCTGGGTATTCATTGACGAAATATTTTTTAATTGATTTTTTATGGAACGAAAAGAATTTATTCAAAATAGCGGCTTGCTAATAGCAGGAGCTTTTATTTCAAAAGAAAAACTGTTTGAGATCGTTGATGATGAGATCGTATATGGTCAAAACGAAAAACGTTACAAGCTTGTAAAAGACTGGGTGAAAGCTGACGCAGCAACACTGCCGGTCAATGATTGCCATGAAATGGTACAGGATGCAAAAGGACGAATTGTGTTGCTGACGAATGAAACAAAAAACAACGTGATCTTTTTCAATAAGAAAGGCAAGCTGCTTCAAACCTGGGGGCATGATTTTCCGGGCGGGCATGGATTAACAATCTGGGGAGATAAGGAACAGTTTCTCTTCGTTACCGATACTGAAAAGAATGAGTTCTATAAAACAACGATCGATGGAAAGATCTTACAAACATGGAAATATCCTGTAGAATCAGGAAAATATTTTGATCCCAAGAGATTTATTCCCACGGAAACAACGGTTACTGAAAATGGAGAGATCTATGTTGCCGATGGGTATGGCATGCAGTATATTACCCATTATGAGAAAGATGGAAAGATCAGGAACATTTTTGGCGGACGGGGAAACGAGGAAAAACATTTGGATAATGCTCACGGCATTACCATTGATTACAGGACAAGTCCTGAAACGTTGATTATTACTGATCGCACCCGTTGTTGTTTCAAAAGGTTTTCAATGAAGGGCGATTATATCGAAACGATCGCGCTACCCGGTGCCTGCGTTTGTCGGCCGGTGATCAAAGGAAACTATCTGTATGCAGCGGTGCTTCGTTCGCCCACCCTTGACACATCTGATTCGGGTTTTGTTATCATTTTAAATAAAGAAAATAAAGTTGTCTCGGTATTAGGCGGATCAACAGCTGCGTATGAAAACGGAAAGCTCAAAACATTCCACCAGACAGACAAATTATTCAAGCATCCGCATGATGTGTTGGTTGATGATGAAGAAAACCTGTACGTATGCCAGTGGAGTTCGGGAAAAGTTTATCCCTATAAATTCTCGCCGGTAAAATAAATAACATGAACGTCAGGAGAGCAAAGAAAAAAGACCTTGAGCAACTTGCTGTTTTGTTTGATAAATACAGGATGTTTTATAAACAGGAACCAGATTTTGCTTTGTCGAAATTATTTTTAAAAAAACGAATGAAAAGAGAAGAGTCAGTAATTTTTGTTGCCGAAGAAAGAGGCGAGTTGATCGGGTTCACACAACTCTTCCCGATCTTTTCCTCTGTAAGTATGAAAAGAACCTGGTTGTTAAATGATCTGTATGTGAACGAAAGATCAAGGGGAATCGGCACAGCTACGGCATTGTTGAATGCTGCAAAAAAATTTGGAAAGGCAACAAATTCAAAGTGGCTGCTTCTTCAAACAGCAGCGGATAATTTTACGGCACAAAGAGTTTATGAAAAAAACGGGTGGATAAGAGAAACAGATATTTTCTATAGGGCCGACCTTTAAAACCACCCACGTTTTCTGAACATCCAAAGCATCCAAATCGGGATAATCAGCATTACAATGACGGCACCAAAAAATCCGTAGGGGTTATGCAGCCAGGGAATCGTATCGAAGTTCATTCCGAAGATACCACCAATTACCGTGGCAGGCGCAAGCAGGCAAGTTACTATCGCCATCACTTTCATCACTTCGTTCATCTTCAGGTTGACGTTGTTCAGGTATAGATCATGCATGTTGATCATCATATCACGATAGGTTTCTGAAAGATCGTTTGCCTGTACAATATGATCATATACGTCTTTAAAATATTTAGTACTTCTGTCGTCAATGAGTTCGCTGTCACTGCGTATAAAGCCGTTTACAAGATCACGAACAGGCGCAATATTCCTTTTCAGGACGATCAATTCTTTTCGAAGCAAATTGATCTTGGCGAGTGATCGTTGCGTTGAGCTTTTTACTACTTCTTCTTCCAGGTCCTGGATCTGATCACCGAGGCGTTCCATGACAATGTAATAATGGTCTACGATCAGATCAAGCATGGTATAGCACAAATAATCAGCGCCGCCCTGCCGGATCCTGCTGTTGTTTATCTTCAGTTTTTCTCTTAATGAACCAAATACATCCCGGCTGGCATCTTCCTGGAAACTAAGAACAAAATTTTTTCCGAGCACTATGCTGATTTGCTCCTGTTCCACAGAATTTTTCTCCTCGTTATAATAAAGCATATTCAAGAGGCAAAAAAGAATGTTGTCGACATCATCCATTTTCGGACGCTGGTTAATACTAAGGATATCTTCCTGGATCAGGGGGTGGACAAGGAAATAACTGCACAGCGCCTCAACATCGGCTTTTCGGATACCATCAATATTGATCCAGGTAAGGGTTTCTGTACTTAAAAACCGGAAACAATCTTTTACATCTCTTAGTTCACGGAATTCCAGTGAAGTGGCGTCGTAATCATATACAGTGATCTTTACTTCTTTTGAATCTTCACGCAGCGGGATGATCGTTGGGTTCTGGTTCAATATCTCGCGGGTGCGCTTGGTACCAAACAAATTTATCGGCACCAGGTAGCGAAGATATTTTTCCGGTTTCAGCTTTACATTCATGGGCCTGGTAAGTTAGCAAAAGAAATTCATCAGTGGAATTCGTTTCAAAAATAAATGGTGGCGCTGTTTATATTTGTTACCTGTAAAAAAATAGATTAATGCCTTTACAAAAGCAGGAGTTTTCATTTCCCGGCCAGACCGCGGAGCAGATCTTACTTATCGCGTACGGGACTCTTTTAGAACTTGGCTGGATTCCGAAATATGCCGGCCCGGCCGCTATTGCCGGCTATACACCCCGGGGTTGGAATAAGAATGATGACGAAGTATTGATAGAGTCGGCGGAAGGGGTACTGATCGTCACCAGCAGTCCTGGTCACAACGAAACGTTTGATTTGGGGGGTAAAAACAAGAAGCCTATCAAAGATTTTATGAGCACATTTGAAAGGGTAAAAGGAAGTGGAGTCAAACCAGAATGGGTTGAGGAGCTCGAAAAGCTACGAAAGCAGACCGTTGAAACAGCAACCGCGCAGCAGCAGGCTGAAGAGCTCCATGAAGTAGGTCATTTCAGGGGCTCCAATTTGTATGTCACATACAGTATTATCGCGATCAACATAGCGGTCTTTATTCTTATGGCAATTGACGGTGCAGGGGTTTTTGATGCAGACGGATATACACACGTCAGGTGGGGCAGCAACTATACCGCCTTAACCCTGTCGGGCGATTGGTGGCGATTGATCACATGCATGTTCATCCATTTTGGTATCATTCATCTTGCAATGAATACGTATGCCTTATACATGGCGGGCATTTATCTTGAGCCAATGCTTGGCAAAACAAGATTTATCGGGGCATACCTGTGCACGGGTGTTATTGCAAGCATTGCGAGCTTGTGGTGGCACAGCGAAGGAGTCAATAGCGCAGGTGCATCGGGTGCAATTTTTGGAATGTATGGGGTCTTTCTTGCACTTCTTTTCACCAATCTCATTCCAAAGCAAATACGGGGTGCATTATTGCAAAGCATAGGCGTATTCGTCGTGTTCAATCTTATTTTTGGAATGAAGGCGGGAGTGGACAATGCAGCGCATGTTGGCGGGTTAGTGAGCGGCATTATTATCGGATTTGTCTTTTATCCCATGTTAAAAAAG